>JAMDDG010000048.1 GCA_023488865.1 Bacteroidota bacterium
TAGCTTTTTCGGTTTTGAAAGTCTGGTTCTCTGTTTCAAGAAGTGATAATTTCTTGTCATAATCCTCTTTCAATCCTTTAATAGCTGCTTCCCAAGGTTTTTCATCTTTGCCTTCAGGTTTTTTTTCCGCCTTAGCCATTTCTGCCTCTAATTCGGTTTTTGTTTTTTGACTTGCTGTTTGTGCCCACCTGGTTGATTCTGCCTGTGTCGCTTTCGCGAAGGGGAGAATAAGGTTTGCTTTTGCCTCGATCTCAGCATCTGTGGATGCGTCGGTTAGGCCCTCGCTGCCAGCTGTTACAATGGCTTCGATTGCTGCATCTGAAAGCCCCATGTCTTTGCATTTGGCTTTAAATAGCTCCAATAATTTTTTATTCATGGCTGTTTTTTGTCTAATCAGCTCCAAATATAAATATAAAATTAACATGCGCTCATTAGGAACACTATATTTTTTTATATTTAATTATCAGGTTATTAGCAATTTGCGCAAAATCAAAAAATAGTTTTTAAAAAATCTCTTAAATTGTTGCATATATTAAATATATGCCCTATTTTTGATCTGTTATGTTCTTATTGAGCACACTTAATAATTTTTAAAAATGGAAATTTTACAATCCTTGATCAAAGAACTTGAAAACGTCGGTTATCGATGCCGAATAAAGAAAAATGTGATCATGTGGTGCACCTCTGTCCATTTCGCCAGTTCTTCATTTTCGAATGAAGAGGGTTTGCATAATACAATCACCAGAATACGACGCGATATATCTAACGCCCAGATTTAAAAACCAATTCAATTAATGTTCAACGCAAATTTTTATCCCACTCCGCGCGAAGTAATCGAAAGGATGTGCTTTTCATCCGCTGTACTCGGCAAGAAGGTGCTTGAACCTTCTGCTGGTTCAGGCAATATTATCACGTATGCCAAAGAGCTCGGCGCAATCGTAACAGCATGTGAGATCAACCATGATCTTGCAATGATTGCTTCAAAGAAAGCAGACAAGTTCCTGAAGCATGACTTCATGCAGGTTAAATCTGAGGAAGTTAGCCACATGGATTACATCATCATGAACCCGCCATTCTCAGCGGATGAAAAGCACATCCTGCACGCGTGGGAAGTAGCCCCGGAAGGCTGTCAGATTGTTGCCTTGTGCAACTGGAACACCCTGAAAAATCCTTATTCGTCAGCAAGGACCAAACTTAGGAATCTGGTCGATCAGAATGGATCCAGCGAAGAGCTTGGAAACGCCTTCAGTACAGCAGATCGAGAAACCGATGTGTATATCGGTATGGTTAAGTTGTACAAGCCGAAGACCGGGGACAATGAATTTGAAGGCTACTTCGATATGACCGAGCAGGAAGAACGTCAGGAAAACGGTATCATGGCCTATAATGAAATTCGAAACATTGTCAACCGGTATGTAGGAGCTGTCAAAACCTTCAATGAAGTGGTAGAGGCTTCCGACAAAATGAATAGTCTGATCGACCAGATTCCTAAGTTTGGTCGAATAAAATTCGGGGCTGTTCAATATCGGGATGGAAAGGACTACAAGATCACCAGGGACGAGTTCAAAAAAGAGCTTCAGAAATCAGCCTGGAAGTCAATCTTCGACAAGATGAACATGCAGAAGTACGTCACCCGTTCAATCATGGAAGACATCAACAAATTCGTTGAGCAACAGGTCCAGGTTCCCTTCACGATGAAGAACATCTACTCAATGATCGAATTGATCGTCCTGACACACGGCAACCGGATGGATAAAGTTTTGACTGAAGCCTTCGATAGAATTTGCAGTCTATCATTTGATAACTCTGAAGCAGGTAAAGGATGGAAAACCAACAGCAATTACAAAGTTAATCAGCGGTTTATTGATACTTACATCTGTGAATTCGATTCAAGATGGCCAACAAATCACACAAAGATTAGCTCAAGTGGTCGTGATGATAAACTTGATGATATAGTTAAAGCCCTTTGCTTCATGACAGGCAAAAATTATGAAGAGGTTACAAGGATGGAATACGACAACCAGTGGGGCAAAAAAGAATCATGTCGTAGAAGCCTGTACAACTTCTTTAATCATAATCACACAGATTGGGGGCAATGGGTTCAATGGAACGAATTCTTTAGAGTTCGGGGCTACAAAAAAGGTACTATGCACTTTGAATTCCTTGACGAAAACGTCTGGATGGAGTTCAACCGGCGCGTAGCGAAGATCAAAGGCTGGCAGTTACCAAAGAACACAGACCGAAAACAGAAGGGTACCGAAAGGACCCGAAAAGAAGGCGTTGAAGTTTACTAAAATCCATTATGGGCCGACACTTTGATGCCTCTCCTCAGAAAATACTCGAAGCAAAAATGCGAGCTCTTGAGACTCAGTTTATGCAACCCGTATTTTCTGAGATAGACTATCGGTTAAAACGGCAGACGGAAATAGCCTTAGGTGAAGTTTACAAAGAGATAATGCAATTAAAAAAGGATAATAAAACCTTCAATCATGGACAAAAAAAACGTAGTTCTCCAAGGCAAACGCCTCGATCAAGTCAAAAGTAGTGAAAAGTTCTATGCCATTTCAGTGCTTGGAGCATTCCTTACAATAGTTTATTTATTGTTAATCAAATTTTTATGAAAGTCGGGACTAAATCAGTATTATTTGGGGCACATTGCTTCATTATTCATCCATTTTTTGTAGCTGCTGCCTGGTGGAAGCTCTATGGCTTTCCGTGGGATCCACGTTTGTGGCTGGCTTTTTTCGTGCACGACCTCGGCTACTGGGGTAAACCCAATATGGACGGCCCAGAAGGCGAAACCCATGTTGAGTTGGGTGCGGATATCATGTTTTGGCTTTGTGACATACCCCGTACCATTTTCAAAGATATCAGCAAACTGCCGGATGAAATTGTGTTCAAATGGTATAACTTCTCAAAATATCACTCCCGATTTTATGCCAAAAAGGATGGAGTTAGTTATTCAAAGCTCTGCCTTGCTGACAAATTGGCAATATGCCTGGAGCCTTCATGGCTTTACTTACCACGAGCAAACTGGTCAGGTGAAATACACGAGTACATGAAACTGAGTGCTGCCAAAGAGGGTGACTCTCCAAGTAAATACACAGGTTTTAAGCTGTCACTTAATTCTCAAAGAGATTGGCTTTTATCCGTTCAAAAATATCTGCAAAAGTGGGTTGATGAACACAAGGACATGAAGGTAGATACTTGGACCCTCGAAGTTAAAAAAGCAATTAACGCGGAAGGAGTTTGGCAATGACTACGGAACATAAACAAGAAATTGAAAACTTAAGGTACATGGCCAGCACATTGGAATATGATCACCAAGTACAGACCAGAAATGCCCTACTGTCAAAAGCTGATATTTTGGAAGAAATTCATACTAAACAAAATGAGCAGAAATCCAGATGTAATAGTTGAGTACATCAACAAGGATGGAAATACCCAGAAGGGCATTGTCCGGGAAGCCGATCAGCAAAATAAGATTGGTAAAATATTTGTGCGTTTAATCAAGGAAGATCTATCCCCTTTGCTGGATGATAAAGGCAAGGAACGTCTTGTCATTAAAGATAGAAATCTTCTCACCGTTATAGGATTTTCTGATTAAATGTTGCATATATTAAATATATAAACTATATTTGGTACAAAAACTAAAATTATGCCTTCCAAATTAAATACTTCAGCTCTCAGGTTTACTCTGGCCAAGGTGACAGCAGAATTAGAAAGTCTAAACCAGTCGCTTAAGATAGGCGTGTACTCTGGATCCAGGGCAAGCGTTGAGGCAAAAATAGAATTCCACCAAGAGGCCATAAAGAAACTGACCGGGGAGTTGGAGGGAGCAACAAAGCAGATCCACAAACTTTATCACGTAGAATTCTTTGAGGGTAAAAAGAAGCATTACTACTTTGGTTCACAGGCCGCTATTTACGATACTTTCACCCCGGAGCAGATAGGAATAACCCTGGACTATCTCAGGAACGCAATTAACCTCGTCGAGGCTCCGTATGAGAACAGAAAGTGTATCATCAGATTAGGCGAAGTGAAAAGGAAACATACTTTAAGGGGAAGGATAAAATAAACACTGCAAAACTTGACTTTCAATTCATATTTGTCTATATTTGCAATATCGATTCTACGGATTCGACTCAGCGGGGCTGGGCAGTTTACTGTCTGGCCTCTGTTCTTTTATAGAATAACCTTAGATTACTATCTTTTTTAATCCAAACTTCGTTTATCACAACCCCCTGTTGGATCCGGGCATTAATGATTCTTTTCATATAGTGGTCAGATAACCCGCATTCTTCAACCACTATTTTATCCGATTGCTTTAGTCCCCTGCTGAGCATGTTACTGAAATTGGATTTTGGATTATGCGCGGTGAAACCCTCATGTTCATAGAAAATACCTTCCACACTAAAATCAGGGCATTTACCTTCATATGGGGTGCCAATTAAACCCCTATAGATTTCTCTATAAGCCGGATCTTTTGCGTTGATCTTTGGTAATATAGATACTTGACTACCCGATAGTGCAAATGACTCACAGCAAGCTAAAACATCTTTAAAATCCCCGCTATTTTTATCTACAGTAGAATAAATGGAAATGGCCCCGCCTTTCTCAAAGACCTTCAGATCTAACAATACTGGACTTGGATGTATTTTTAAGCTCTTCGCGCTATTTAATCCTTTTGAAAGATCACCGCCAACGTAATTGTCCTTGATGAAATATGGAATCGATTTTGCCGTAGCCAAGCGTTCTTTATTTGCCTCAATCCAATCAACATATCCTTTTGGCAAATTGGTTACCTGATTTATTGAAGTAAAGTTTTGTACTTCCTCACCGTTGAGAATAGCCTTCTGCTGCGCTATAAATTCATCCATTGTATTAAATATTGCAACAGCATAACACCGACACTGCGGGTGCCAACCAACAAACTTGAAAGTCTTTGGGTATTTACCGGCAAAATCGTTGCAAATATCTGGGACAGGGTGGTTTTTGGAGAGCTTTACTTCAAATCCAACCACGAAATCAAGTTGCTGCCATCTTTCATGTTCCGCTGCATGATAGGCCATATTTGTTTCGGTTCGAGTAAGGCGCATTGCATTTTTGTAGGACGACCTGTACCTTCCTCTCCCTGGATGATAAGCTTGAGCGGCTTTAGACAGCCGGTACTGGCCTGTTTTAGTAATATTTCCTTCCACATCCTTAGCCGTAATCTCGACTTGTCTGAATAATTTGTCAGGATCCTTCAAGTAAGACCTTACATTTCTTGATATTTCGCTGGCAGAATCACCCACTCCAATACCCTGGTTTAAAGCTATGTCCAAGGCTGTTTCTGTTTCTGTTTTTAATTGCTTAGTATATTGCCAGACCTTCTCTGATAACCCTAATCCTTCTGCCTTCTTAGTCCTGTTCATGAAAGCATCCATGGCTGTTTCGTTATGACTAGAATATTTGGCAAAAAAATTACTTTCAAATACCCCTTTTCCAAAAATATCCTGAATTAATTTGTCTGTTTGCGCGTTAGCAAAGCCCCATTCTGCTTCTACACCCCCCTGAATAACGGCATACACACGAGTACTCATCAGTCTAAGGATCTCAGTTGCTTTTCCCTTCATACGAACATTTACATCAAAGGAAAAAACCCCTTCTATATACTCTTTGTGCACAATTCCTAGTTTGATCAGAGCATCGATTGCTTGAACGTAGATATGCCGAACTTTGTCCGCATAATCTTCAGTACGTATAAATAGATCCTTGAAATACTTATCGGGGTCGATGGTGACAGGCATGATCCGTGATATTAAGCACAATTTATACTCCAGTTGGATTGAAAAGACTATCTATTGCCGCCTTTTGCTTTTTCGCCCCTTCCTTATCAAGTCTGGTCAATTCGATAGCTGTATCCTTGACAAGCGGGTTAAGCTCTACGAAGGTCTCAGTACTCATACCTCCAGCGTTTACACTTTTTGCCAGGTTGTCAATCGTATCCTTGATATCCTCTCCAAACGGCTCTTGAAATTCGTGTCCGATGATCAGATTGTCACACTGAGCTTTTATGCCGTAATTGAGTACATTGCCAATGACCGCTTTACACAGACTGGACACACGGTCAAGCAGTTCGTCATGAATTTCTTTGTGTTTGGCCGCTTTGATATCAGCCAATACCATCATTTGTTTGAGGGCTTTGCCTGAAACATTGGTCAACCCCTTCATGTTGTCAAAATCGATATTTGGAGTAAACGATTTGGACAAAATATGCTTTTCAAGCCACTCGATCTCCAGTTTCTTTGACTCCGGCGCGGAATCCCAGGTAAGGTAATTGATCTGCCCTTTTTCTTTCAGAATATACACCTTAGATTCACTCTCTTTCTCCGGGAGATTGTTCAAGATATCGGCAGTTGCTACAACTGCGGGATCCGAGAAGTAGTCATTGACATCAGCCGACCGGGAGCCAATATATTCCTCGCGTTCGATCATGTGCTCAACTCCATCCCACTCTTTTGGCTGATTGAACAGGATAAGAGGTATTTTCCCAATTGGGTTTGGCTCTTCAATCACTTCCCATCCCATATTAGCCCTTGTGCAGCGGTAGATGACCCCTGCCGTGTAAATATCAAAATGATAATTGATTACACCATTCTCGCGAAGGTAGTATCCCCATCCGGCAGTAATAAGTCGTTCGTACTGGTCCCACATGGCCCGGATTTCGTCCCCTTTGCTCTTTGCCAATACCCGGATCTGTACGTCCGGCTTACCTTCAGAGTTCCGGTACACCCTGAAAAGCATGGCGCTCTCAGTCTCGGCACCGGCAAGGCGCTTACACTGCCTAATCTTTGAATCAAAACGAACATTTTTGATCAGGTCCTTAAATGCCTGGAAAGCATCATCAGTTCCTTCGCTCGATTGCGTCCACTTAACCGCTCTGCCGTAAAGGAATACAAGCGATATCTCATTAATAAAAACCTGGTAAGGGATTGGAAGCCGCCAACGTTTTTGCGTGCGGATATACTTGCCATTTTTATCATTGATGGTCTTGTCCGGGCGTTTCATGATTTCATGCGCCGCAATATCGTACTCCTTAATGGCATGATTCACCTTTGCGGAGTTATCAGTCATGTAGGAAATTACCCTGGAAATGTCTTTGGCCGCTAGGAGCTGATCAAAGTCCTGGTTACGCCCAACAAGGGCATTAAATTGGTTGACTATCGTATTTAAAAAGCCCATAGCATTGATTTTTATAAGTTTATACTCCTAATCCTAACATTTCCTTTGTAACTGCGGGATCCGGGG
>JAMDDG010000394.1 GCA_023488865.1 Bacteroidota bacterium
GCGGATACTGCCCGGTAAGCAAACTACCGCGATAAGGGGTACAAACCGGACACCCGGAAATAGTGTTGGTAAAATTAACTGCCCGATCGGCAAGCCGGTCAAGATTGGGTGTTTGTACATCTTTGTTTCCGTTAAAACCTGCTGCCTGAGCGCGCCATTCGTCAGCCAGAACAAACACCACATTTGGAGCTTTCCGGATTTGTCCGTTCGCAATTGCTGTCAATGACCCAAACAATGCAAGCGCAATACTTTTGCTGAGATTTATTTTCATCACATTTACTTTAAATAATTGGATCTATTTATCTGTTGTATTATTGAGGCCACTCCGATAAGTCTTTTTCTGCCACAAAGACACCAAGATACGAAGGTTCACGAAGAATGTCGCTGTTTTACCTTGCCGATTGCTGCCCATTCGACACCTCGCGAAAAGGCACAAACTGCAACTTTTCCTAAAATGAAGATTTGATATTCATCCATTCTTTTGACGGTACACCATATCTTTCTCTCAATTCTTTATATCTTTTTTTCAATTCCTCCAGTTTCAATTTATATTTTGCATCATTTACCAAATTCATTGTTTCGTGCGGATCGTGTTTAATATCAAATAGCTCTTCGTAATTGTGTTCAATATAATTCATATATCTAAAGTCCTTGGTAACGACCCCCTCCTCTCTGGGAATTCGCGGGCTACCCAAGAAGTAATGCTGATAAAAAAAATCTGTTCTTTCAGGTATTTTATTTTCTATCAGGTCAATGAGATTTATACCTTGCATACTCTTAGGTATCTGAACTCCAGCCATAGAAAGGATGGTAGGGGCAATATCAATATTTAGTGCAATTTGTGGTGCCCTATACTGTGTAACATTATCTGGCAAATTAGAATTATAAATTAAAAGGGGCACGCGAATAGACTCTTCATAACCATACCATTTCCCCTCCATTCCATGTTCTTCCAAAAACATACCATTATCACCCATAACGATGATAATGGTATTTTTAGCAATGCCTAAATTTTTCAATTTTTCCATCATTTCCCCTATC
Source organism: Bacteroidota bacterium (assembly GCA_023488865.1). Taxonomy (GTDB): domain Bacteria; phylum Bacteroidota; class Bacteroidia; order Bacteroidales; family Prolixibacteraceae; genus CAINVV01. The sequence goes on from JAMDDG010000394.1 coordinate 1,042, forward strand.
ACATCATCCACACCTGTTATTAACCGATAATAGTTCTTTACATTTTCCTGGTATAATTCAGGCGTTCCAAAAAGTCCTTTCCATCTTGCCCTTGCAAAATTTGTGTCCGTTCGAAAGAAATCAGGAAATTTATTCCAGTATATAGGATTCGCGGTTACAGGTTGAGGGATGGTTACATCTTTATAATAATCTTTATATTTCGGTTGAATGATGTATTTAGGAGGATTGCCATCCTGCTCATGTGGAGCTTTAAAGCTTACAGAAAGGCAAAACGGGCCATCACCACCGAAATTATTTAAAAATGTTTGAATAGCAGAACCAATTGTGTCAGTATCGTGGATTTTGTGACCTTTATTATCTGTGGTGATATAATTTGGTTGCCCTTTCCCTCCAGCTTCCGTATCGACCCAAAAATCAAAAACAGAACCGGGTGGGTGATGCCCTATACCAAACTTACCGATAAATCCAATATTATAACCGGCATTTTTTAGTAAAGGTGGATATGTCTTTTCAAATGTTTCCGTAGGTAAGTCTGTATCAAAATCATCTATTTTATGATGGGATTCATATTGGCCGGTTAATATGCTTGCCCGGCTCACACAACAGATAGCTGTAGTGACAAAGGTATTCTGAAATAAAACACCGGCTGTAGCCAACTTATCCATATTTGGTGTTTGTATGATTGGATTACCCATTGCCCCCAAAGCATCCCAACGCTGGTCATCGGTTAAGATGAATATAATATTGGGTTTAATATTTTGATTTTTCAGCGGTTTGCCCAAGAGGCTTCCCGGCAACATTGAACACCCAATCATTAAGGAAGTTATGTTTTTCATCAGTTATTTAGATTGTTTTTCGATGAATTATTGGCGGAGTTTTTCATATAACCCCGCCAATGTCTTCAAATGATATGAGATTTATCTTATAAATATTGGATGTTTTTCGACTAATATCCAGGATTTTGTTCAAGTTTGTTAATTAAAATCTGTTCAGCTGGAATAGGTGCCAGGAGCATGTTAACATTCATTTGGAATGCAGCTTCATAAAGAAACGGCTTTTTAGCTTTTTCGCGCGCACCGTGGGCAGTTAAAACGGCTAATGCTTTCCCGGTTCTTTTCAGGTCATAATATCGCTGGTTTTCAAAACAAAACTCAACCTGGCGTTCTTTTGCGATCAGTTCATCAAGTGAAGTTTTAGTATAACCGGTCAACGGGTTGGTCAGACCGGCACGTGTACGTACTTGTTGGACAAAAGGAATAGCTTCATTGGTGCGATTCTGCTCATTTAGTACTTCTGCATACATCAGCAATACATCCGAGTAACGAAGAATAGGCAGGTTATCTCCGCAACGATCATCAGGGGCAGATTGTGGTGCCTTATATTTTGCACAATAGGGAATAGGCCTTACCTGCGAGTCCCAGTCTTTACCCACCCAGTAAGCAATTGAAACGGATTTTCTAAGATCACCATTTTCGAATGCATTGATCAAATCATCTGTCGGTTGATTCCAACCACCCCCAATAATATTAATATTTGGACGGTGTGTAATCGCTCCTGCTGAAGTCCATGGCGCAAACCAAAATAAAAATCGATTAGATAATTCAGTGCTGTTTTCGGAGTACTGAACCGAGAAGATCGTTTCCTTGTAATCTTTATTTACCGGATTAAAAACATTTGCATAATTCGGAAGAAGGCTATATTTCCCCATATCAATTACCGATTTCAGTAATGGTTCTGCTTCTGAATATTTGTGAAGCGTCAAATAAACCTTTGCCAACAAGGCAAGGGTCGCACCATCGGTTGCCCTGCCGTTCTCTTCGATATCCTTTGCATTCTTAAAATGGGTTGATGCTGATTTCAGGTCATTGATGATTAAATCATAAACCTGTGATTCTGTTGATCTTTTTATATTGACAGCTTCCTGCGAGGTAATTGACTGTAATACAATTGGAACTCCTCCGAATTGGCGTACCAGATTGAAGTAGTACAAGGCCCGCAAGAACAAAGCTTCACCGTAGCAACGATCCTTAAATGACATTTTTGACCAGGTTACTTCCGGTCTTTCAATTTCACTCAGCAGTTTATTACATCTGTTTATTCCTGCGTAAGAAGTATTCCAGAAACTGGAATAGGCAACGTTATTAGAAGTTAGAATGAATTGGTCAATAACACCTTTGGAAGCTTCACCCGTAGCCGTATTGTTCTGAAAACTTGCATTGTCAGAGGGTAGCTCGGCCATTACCCAATGATCAACTTTTTCAAGATTCCTTAAAGGCACATAACAGCCATTTGCCAGAAGAATAAATTCTGTTTCAGACTTATAAAAATTTCCTTCGTTCAAAGAGGTTTCCGGGTACAATTCCAGAAATTTATTGCTACAAGCGGATAAAACACTCAATATCAGTAAGTATAGTATTTTTTTCATTTTAACATAGTTTTATTTGAACAGTAAATATTTAAAAGATCAGATTAATTCCTAATGACATCGTTCTCGCAAGTGGATAAGATGTCATGTCAAATCCCGGGGCCAGCGTAGAATTTACTGCATTACTATGACCTTCAGGATTAGCCCCACCATACTTGGTAAACATGGCCAGATTCTGCACTGTTGCATAAAGGCGGCAACCATTGATAAACCCACTTAACTTTAACAGTTTTTCCGGCAAAGAGTAGCCAAAGGTGATATTGGATATCCGAAGATAGCTTGCATCTTCCACCCATAAATTGGAAACTCTGTGGCCAAAACTTGGCATGAGTTTTGGAACACCGTAATGTAGTCCATCTCCGGGGTTTTCCGGACTCCGCCAACGATTAATCCATTCTTTGCTCACATTAAAGAATCCTTGAAGATTGTCCACTGATTGACGCAAACCATTCATAACCTGACCGCCGTATTGGCCATTCGTAATAATACCCAGACTAAACTTTTTATAAGAAAAGTTATTTGTAAAACCAAAAATAAAATCAGGATGTGGATTGCCAATAATGGTATAATCGAGCATATCACTGATAATTCCATCTCCATTCACATCTTTGTACTTAACATTACCCTCATAAACCTGTGGAGTTTTGATGATATTAGGATTCGCAACATCTGCGGCAGTGTATAAACCTTCATAAATAAATCCAAAAAACTGGCCAATAGGTTTGCCAACAACAGATACATTGGTGGAGTTGTTATCGTTGTTTCCTGCTAAGATTCTATCTCCGTTATCGTTCAAGGAAAGGACTTTGTTCCGGTTAAATGCAACATTTACATTAATATCCCATTTTAATGGTCCGTTTATGGGAGTTCCGCCTAACGATATTTCAACACCCACGTTACGAACACTTCCTTTATTAACGGTTTGGCGATTAAAACCAGTAATAGCGGGAATAATGTCAGACAGCAACATGTTTTTACTTTTCCTGTAATAACCGTCAATAACAAGGGACAATCTGTTTTTGAAAAGATCAAGATCAATTCCGCCATCAAACTGATCTGATTCCTCCCAGGTCAGAAAGGGGTTGGATATTCCGACACTTGATGCTGTTACCTGTTGATTTCCAAAAATGTATGAACCCGCACTAATGGCAGCCAATTGAGAATAATTTCCAATATTATTGTTGCCACTTTTCCCGTAACTTGCACGCAGTTTCAGATTATTTATTATCTTAATATCCTTAATAAATTTTTCTTCCGAAACACGCCAGGCTCCTGCGAAAGAAGGGAACAAGGCATACCTTTTACTGCTTCCGAAACGGGATGAACCATCGGAACGAAACGTGGCGGTTAATAAATATCGGCCCTTGAATGAATAGTTGATTCTACCGAGATATGAAATCATGCTCCATTCGTTAACTGTCTGTCCCCATTGACTGATTGCCTGAGCAGCATTAATGGTCTGAATGAGATCGTTGGAAAAGGGACTTGCAGTAAGATCAATATTATTGGAACGAAATTTCTGGGTTGTGTATCCTAAAAGTGCATTGAAATGATTATCACCCAATTCCTTGTTGTAAGTTAATGTATTTTCAATTAACCAGTTAAAACTTCGTCCATTTCTATTAGTAGATACACCTGTACCTGCAACTGGTGGTTTGTTTGATCCTCCAACCGTACTTGGTCTGTACTGAGAATATTCCGAAGTAGACCAAATGGTATTGATTGAACTTCTGGCGGTCATTGAAGGTGCTATAGCCCATTCTGCATAGGCAATGCCGATATTTTGAAAATCCCGTTCAGACTGAACTGTTTCTCTTAAGACGAACAATGGGTTGGCAAAACTCCATGCAGAGTGGTACTTACTCTGGGGTGAAACAATATACGGTATAAGCTGTCCATTGGCATCGTATGGCGACATTACCGGATTTGCCCAGTTTGCTACACCCAAAATATCTTCACGGCCGTTATTGGTGTTAGTCCTTTTTTGATTAATAAAAGTGGGCTGGAGGGATGCTCCTATCTTAAAGGTTTTACCCAAATTCGATTGAAAACCAATTTTACTGCTGTATCTTTCAACTCCGGTATAACGAACGGTTCCCTCCTGCTTATAATAGCCAACGCTGAAATTCACTAAAGATTCCTTTGATCCTTTTTGAAGGCTAACATTATGATCCTGAACGGCTGCCGGCTGCAATATCAAATCATACCAGTCAGTACCATCTCCAACTAAACCATCTGGGTTACGGTAGGCTTCCGGATAGTCATTGATTGTCGCTTCCCTGTTTTCCAGCCTACGAACCGCAATGTCAATTTTGTTTCGTTGAAGGTCAACAAACTCTCTTTGGTTCATGAGTTGCGGTCTCCCTTTTTGGGGTACTACCTGAATCCCGCCCATCGACGATACATTTACTACCGTTCGTTCAAATTCACCTTTTTTAGTGGCAATCATGATTACGCCGTTTGCACCTCTGGATCCATATATAGCTGTTGAAGAAGCATCTTTTAAAATAGTTACGGATTCAATATCATTCGGATTAATAAATAAAAGCGGGTTTGTGTTTGCGTTTAGCCCGGAAGAATATGGCATTCCATCAACTACATACAAAGGCTCATTCCCTGCACCAAGTGAACCACTACCACGAATTTTTACAGATGTACCGGCTCCCGGCGCTCCTGAAACCTGCTGTATTTGCACACCGGCTACTTGACCAACCATCTTCTGATCAATTGTGGAAATAGGCATTTCTCTGATTTTATCCTGATTGATGTTTGCAACAGAACCCGTTAAATCGCTCTTCTTCATTGTACCATACCCTACAGCAACCACCTCTTCAATGCCAACAGTTTCTTCTGCAAGCGTCACATTAATGGTTGTTTTGTTGCCAATCGCGATTTCTTGCATTTTCATCCCCACAAACGAAAACTGTAAAGTTGCGTTTGCCGGGATATTGGCAAGCGAATATCTTCCGTTAGCATCGGTAATAGAGCCGTTAGTCGTACCTTTCACCACAACTGAAACACCAGGCAGTGATGCTCCTGAAGAATCGGTTACTTTGCCGGAAACGGATTTTTGCTGCTGGCTTAGCGGGCTCCCGGCTTCTTTTCCCGATTTTCCCGAAAGGATAATTTGCCGGTTATTGATGGTGTATTCTATGTCCGTATCTTTGAATAGGGTATCTAATATTTCGTTGATCGTTTTATCCTTTAGATCAACTGAAACTTTTTTGTCGAGTTTGACAACCTTGTTGTTGTAAAAGAAGAAGAACTCGGATTGTGCCTCAATTTTCTCTAATGCCGCGACAATACCTGACTCTTCAATCTTTACATCCATTCTTTTGGTTTGGGCGTAATTGTCTAATGCGAATGTTTGCATACTGGCAAAAACCACAATGAAAATAGTAATTTTCATGATTTTTAGGAATTTTCCGCCACAAGCAAATAAATGCCTGTGATTCGTTAAGAACCATCTTTTTTTCATACTTTTGATTTTTCTAGAATTGATTATTAATAAATGATTGATTCGCTAAGGGTGGTGCCGCAAACACTGCCCTTATTTCTTTTGTTTAATTTTTACTGTTTATATACACCTCCCTTTCTTTAATTAAAGTTTTTATTCTTGTGGATATTTCTATCATTTTCAGCACTTCTCCCAAAGTTTCGTCCTGAATTGTTGCTGTGTACATCAAACCGGAGTCCAATAACCGCGGATCAAGGTGTATTTTACAGTTGAACCATCTTTCGAGTTGTACCGTAACATCGGACAAGGATGTATTCCTGAAAATTAGTTTTCCGTCTTTCCATGAA
>JAMDDG010000459.1 GCA_023488865.1 Bacteroidota bacterium
TTCCCATACCGATGGCCCCGACATAATGGGGCGTTCCCGCTTCAAATTTGAAAGGAAGTTCATTGTATGTGGTTTTTTCAAAGGTCACGCGGTCTATCATCTCGCCACCGCCCAGAAACGGGGGCATAGCATCCAGCCATTTGCGTTTTCCATACAAAACGCCAACCCCGGTAGGACCATAAATTTTGTGTCCGGAGAAGGCAAAGAAATCGCAGTCAAGATCCTGTACGTCAATGGGGATATGAGGAACGCTCTGTGCCCCGTCGATCAGGACCGGCAAATTGTGAAGATGCGCCACCCGGATCAACTCCTTGATTGGATTTACTGTACCGAGGGTGTTGGAGACATGGGTTACTGCAATTATTTTGGTACGATCCGAAATCAGCGTTTCCAGCAATTCAACTTTGAGCTCTCCACTGTCTGCGAATGGTATTACTTTGAGGATGGCCTTGTGCCGTTCGCAGGCCATCTGCCAGGGAACGATATTGGCGTGATGCTCCATCTCGGTTACGATAATTTCATCTCCGGCGGATAGAAATTTTTCGCAAAATGAGTGTGCCACCAGGTTGATCGATTCGGTGGTGCCATGGGTGAAAATGATCTCTTCCCGCTCTTTGGCGTGGATAAAATCTTTCACAATATCACGTGCGGCTTCGTAAGCCTCTGTCGTTTTGATAGCATGGGCATGGGTTCCGCGGTGGATGTTGGCATTGGTCTCGATGGAATATTCCCTGATTTTTTCGATGACAGGAATTGGGCGTTGCGCCGTAGCGGCATTGTCAAAATAGACCCATGGACGGTTGTTGACAGTCTGGTCGAGAATAGGGAAATCTTTTCTAATATCTTGATAATTAAAACTCATCGTCCGTTAAATTTATTTTTTCGATTCGAGACTATCACGATTCACGTACCCGGGGTTCCGTTTCACAGGGCGTTGCCCTGTGCTGATATGTATTCGGCCTTCAGCCGAATTTATGTTTCTCATATTCTCCGTACTCATCTTCCCTTCGCCCACTCTCCCCGTCGTTCCAGTCGTCTCCGTCCCTCCTTCTTTCCTACCGGATGCATTCCAGTTTGCAGTCGTGGCACCTCGAAACCTCGCCTCTCAATCTTTTGTTGACCAGTTTGTCAATGCTTTGGCGCAGCGGTTCGACCCGGATGTTGGCAAGGACTTCATGCGCATAAGCGAACATTAGCATCAGCCTGGCCTCTTTTTCGTTGATCCCGCGGGTTTGCAGGTAAAACAGGGCTTCTTCGTTGATCTGTCCAACGGTAGCGCCGTGCGAACATTTTACATCATCGTTGTCGATTACTAATTGCGGCTTGGTGTTCATTTTGGCCGCCTTGGTCATCAATACACTGTTGTTGCGCTGATAGGCCACCGTTTTTTTTGCTCCCGGCATCACGTGAATTTTTCCGGTAAATGCGCCGGTTGAATTGTCATCGAGTATGTTTTTGAAAATTTGGTTGCTTTGACAACCCGGTTGCGAATGTTCAACTGAGGTGAAATTATCACAATGCTGGTCTTTGTCGGTCAGGGCCAGTCCGTAAAGGGCTGCGTTGGCATGTTCTCCCTGCAGGTCCACATGCAGATGGTTGCGGGTGATGCCGCCGTGCAGGTTGATCGTGTTGGTGATCAGCTCTGAATTTCGTTCCTGCCGGACAAAAAGTCCGTTCAGATAGGCAGTCCCGTTGTGGAGGTTTTGAATGCCATAGATATCAACAATTGCATCTTCCGCCAGGTGTACCTCTGTCAGATAGTTGGCAATGTAGCTTTGAACTGCCAGCGTATGGTCGCAAAACATCAGCTTGACCCTGGCATTTTTTCCAACCAGTACCAGGTTCCGCTGGGTGACATACAAATCCTCTTCACTTCGCAAAAGGTCGATGATTTGGATGGGTTTTTCAATTACAACATTGTCAGGAATATAAATAAAAACGCCATCCTGCGCGAAAGCGCTGTTGAGCGCTACCAATGGGTCTTTGGACAGGTCCGCGATGCGGCCATAATATTTTTCAACCAATGCAGTATCCTCTTTAATGGCCCTTTTCATACTTTTAATGATGGTACCCTTGGGAAACTGATCCGTTTTATTCAAATCAAAATACCAGCCGTTTACATGAAACAGGATATGGGTGTCAAACTCCGGTACGTCGCAGGTAAAGACCTCCTGCATATCAAAATCGAAAGAGGTTGGATTGAAAGCCCGTTTGTAGTTTTCTAATGAAAACAGCTTCGTAAGATCGGTGTATTTGTAATTCTCGACTTTTCTGTCGGGAATGCCCATGCGTTGGAATGCTGCCAGAGCCCGTTCCCGATCGTTTTTTAGAAAATCGGGAGCATTTTCATTCAAAAACGCGATATTTTCCAAAAAAAGAGCGGTAAGTCGCTGAACTGCAGATTCAGAAGTTGTTATGTCTGTCATGGTATTATTCTCCCAGCTCTTTTTTGATCCAGTCGTAGCCTTTTTCTTCCAGTTCAAGCACCAGCTCTTTGCCAGCCGATTTGACAATCTGGCCTTTGTAAAGCACATGTACAAAATCCGGAACGATATAATCGAGCAACCGCTGGTAATGCGTTACCACGATGGTCGCATTTTCGGGCTTTTTCAGTAAGTTGACCCCGTTGGCCACGATGCGCAGGGCGTCAATATCGAGTCCGCTGTCGGTCTCATCCAGGATGGCCAGTTTCGGTTCAAGCATGGCCATCTGGAAGATCTCGTTCTTCTTCTTTTCACCTCCCGAAAAACCTTCGTTGACGGAGCGGTTGGTAAGTTGTGAGTCGATCTGGACCATCTCTTTTTTCTCGCGCATCACTTTAAGGAAATCTCCGGCAGAGAGCTCCTTCAATTGATGGTATTTGCGCGATTCGTTTACGGCGGTCTTTAAAAAGTTGATCATACTGACGCCGGGTATCTCTACCGGATACTGGAAACTCAGAAAGAGCCCCTCTTTGGCCCGCACATCTGCAGTCATTGAGAGAAGGTCTTTCCCGTTAAAGGTAACCTCTCCTTTGGTGACTTCGAAACTGGTGTTACCGGCTAACACATTGGCCAGCGTACTCTTTCCCGAGCCGTTGGGCCCCATGATGGCATGTACTTCTCCGGCATTTATAGTAAGGTTGATGCCCCGTAAAATCTCTTTTCCCTCTACGCTGGCATGTAAATCTTTGATGATAAGCATACTAAATATTATTACAAATAATAAGAACCAATATGATGAGGCTGTTTGGTAAAATCAACCAAATGCCTGAATTCCGAATCCCTGTTTCTCCGTTTCTTTTTTTCATTTACCCAACACTTCCCTCCAGACTGATCTGAAGAAGCTTTTGGGCTTCTACTGCAAATTCCATCGGCAGTTTGTTGATCACCTCGCGGGCATAACCGTTCACGATCATGCCAATGGCATCCTGCGTGGAGATACCACGCTGGTTGCAATAGAAAATCTGATCCTCCCCGATTTTGGAGGTGGTCGCCTCATGTTCGACTACCGAATTCTGGTTCCCCACTTCAATGTAGGGGAAAGTATGCGCCCCGCAGTGATCGCCCAACAAAAGGGAGTCGCACTGTGAATAATTCCGGGCATTTTCCGCTTTGGCTGCCACCCGCACCAATCCCCGGTAGGAGTTGGAACTGTGACCGGCTGAAATCCCTTTGGAAACAATGGTGCTTTTGGTATTTTTTCCCAGGTGGATCATTTTGGTGCCGGTATCGGCCTGCTGGTAGTTGTTGGTAAGCGCCACCGAGTTGAATTCTGCCACCGAATTGTCTCCCATAAGGATGCAACTGGGGTATTTCCAGGTGATCGCAGATCCGGTTTCTACCTGGTTCCAGTAGATTTTGGAAGATTCGCCCTTGCACATCCCCCGTTTGGTGACGAAGTTGTAGATACCTCCAACCCCTTCCTTGTTTCCGGGATACCAGTTTTGGACGGTAGAATATTTTACCTCTGCGCGGTCCAGCGCAATGATTTCGACGACAGCAGCATGCAACTGGTTTTCATCCCGCATGGGGGCCGTACAACCTTCCAGATAGGAAACGTAGCTGTCAGCGTCGGCGATAATCAGGGTTCGCTCAAACTGGCCGGTATTCCTGGCGTTGATCCTGAAATAGGTAGATAGTTCCATGGGACATCTCACCCCTTTCGGGATATAGACAAAGGAACCGTCGGAGAAAACCGCGCAGTTGAGGGCTGCAAAAAAGTTGTCGTTGGGCGGAACGACCATTCCCAGGTATTTTTGCACCAGATCGGGATGGTGTTTTACCGCCTCGCTGAAGGAACAGAAAATAATCCCCAGCTCCGCCAGGTTCTCTTTAAAAGTGGTCTTCACTGAAACACTGTCCATCACCGCATCCACAGCCACACCGGCTAACATCTTTTGCTCTTCCAGCGGGATGCCCAGTTTGGCAAAAGTGCTTAGCAGCTCAGGATCGACTTCGTTGAGATTTTCATATTTTGGTTGTTGACGTGGCGCTGCATAATAGATAATATCCTGGTAATCAATTTCAGGGATCTTCAGTTGCGCCCAATGTGGCATCTCCATCGTCAACCAATTGCGGTAAGCTTTCAGGCGAAATTCGAGCATGAATTCAGGCTCCTCTTTTTTGGCAGAGATAATCCTGACCACCTCTTCACTTAACCCTCTCGGGATTGAATCGGTTTCAATATCCGTCACGAAGCCAAAATGGTAATCGCGGCTGGTTACTTCATTTAATAATTTATTTTGGTCGTCCATTGAGAATAGTGCCTAAAGTGAACTAAAGCGTCTAAAGTGCTTAAAATATCTTAGGGTCTCCAAATTTTGAGTACCTCTAACTGTTGATACTTCGAACAGCCTGTCCTGTATACGAATTTTTAATAAGACTGGATACAAATTGGTGCAAAGATATAAAATGCACTATTTTTGACGTCTGATTTGATAATTAAATCTGTATTAAACATGGCAATAGATAGGGGAAAGAGTGGCGAACTGGCTGAAATAGGGGAGTTTGGACTAATAAAAAGAATAACTGCCGAAGCAAAAATAAAAAATGAAAGTACCCTGAAAGGCGTAGGCGACGATGCAGCCGTACTCAATTATCCTGGTAAGAGAGTTGTAGTTTCGACCGATTTGCTGATGGAAGGGATCCATTTCAACCTGGTGTATGTCCCCCTGAAACATCTGGGATACAAAGCAGTATCAGTCAATGTCAGCGATATTTGTGCCATGAATGCCATTCCACGGCAAATAACTGTCTCTATTGCCATCTCTTCCAAATTTACGGTTGAGGCGATCGATGAGCTGTATGCGGGAATCCACCTGGCCTGCGGGCATTATGGCGTTGATCTGGTGGGAGGCGACACAACCTCCTCACTCACAGGCCTAACAATTTCCATTACGGCAATTGGCGAGGCCGATGAAGCCGATCTGGTCTACCGCAGCGGAGCAAAACCAACCGATCTTTTGTGCGTAACCGGCGATTTGGGCGGCGCCTACCTCGGACTTCAGCTCCTTGAAAGGGAAAACGAACTTTTCCGGTTGAACCCGACTGTCCAGCCACAGCTTTCCGGGTACGATTATATTTTGGGAAGGCAGCTCAAACCAGAAGCCCGGGTCGATATGAGGGAGATCTTCAAATCCTTGAACGTCAAGCCTACCTCCATGATTGATATCTCGGATGGCCTCTCATCCGAGATTCTGCACCTTTGCGAGGATTCGGGCGTAGGTTGCCGCCTGTATGAAGAACGGCTCAGTTTCGATCCCCAGGTGCAGAAAATGGCGGAGGAGATTAACATCAACCCTTTGGTAGCAGCCCTGAACGGCGGCGAGGATTATGAGCTTTTGTTTACCATCCCGGTCCAGGACCATGACAAGGTACGGAACCATCCTGACATTACCATGATTGGCCACATGACCAAAAAGGAAGAGGGAGCTGTGTTGGTAACATCCGGAGGAGTTCAGGAAATCCCGCTTCAGGCACAGGGGTGGAATCCGTTGAAGAACGACTAGGACGACGGGGATGACTGGGACGATGGGGATGACTGGAAGATGAGCGCTGGGAAAATGAGAAGACGAGAGGGAGAAGGGGCGAGCACGGCTCCGGGGTTTAGCCACGTAGTGGCGAAATGTTGATAGCCAGGGGTGGAGCGTAGCGGAACCCCTGGTAAATGAATCCCGATCGAACCGCCGTCCGCAGTAGTATTTTGAAAAATGAGATTAGATTGTTTCGGACGGAAAGGGCAAATAATGAAAGAAGAATGAAACGAGAAACAGAGAAACGACTAGGATGACGGGGACGACTGGAAGATGAGCGCTGGGAAAATGAGAAACGGGACGGAGAGAGTGGGCGACGCGCGACGGGGAATGTGGAAATTAGGAAATGTGAAAATGAGACGAGGGGACGAAACGGAGAGGCATTGAGCGAAGTGAGCCGGGCAGGAAATTATTCGGCTGAAGGCCGAAAACATATCAGCACAGGGCAAAGCCCTGTGAAGGAAGGAACCGATCGAAGGGCGAACGGATCAAATAATTAAAAATGAACGCATTCCAAAATCCAACCCTTCGACAAGCTCAGGGACCGAATCTCAAATCGAAAATCTTTAAATAGAAGTGTAACGTTTTCTGTATTCCGGCGTCTTATCTGGTAAGTAAAGGGAAAAATCGAAATCACTTATCATGATTAATATACAGGATCTTCACAAATCTTATGTCACGGGGAACAACAGTCTCCATGTTTTGAAAGGTTTGAACCTCGAAGTTCAAGAGGGAGAATTTGTCTCCATCATGGGTTCATCCGGCTCCGGCAAATCTACTTTATTGAACATTCTTGGGGTTCTTGACGACTACGACAAGGGTCATTATTACCTGAACGGCAAACGGATTTGGGGATTAAATGAAACGCAGGCCGCCATCACCCGCAACGCCATGATCGGCTTTATCTTCCAATCTTTCAACCTGATCTCTTTCAAGAATGCCATGGAAAATGTGGCGCTTCCTTTGTATTACCAAAAGGTGAACCGGAAGAAGCGCAACCTGATTGCCATGGAATATCTGGATAGGCTTGGGCTCCGGGATTGGGCCCATCACCTTCCCAACGAAATGTCGGGCGGACAGAAACAGCGAGTGGCCATTGCAAGGGCGCTGATCTCCAATCCAAAAATTATCCTGGCAGATGAACCGACCGGCGCACTCGACTCACAGACTTCGCTTGAGGTAATGGATATCCTCAAAGAGGTTAATGATCAGGGAATAACGGTCATCATCGTTACCCACGAGCAGCACCATTAG
>JAMDDG010000109.1 GCA_023488865.1 Bacteroidota bacterium
TAAATTTTTTGTATCTATTTTCTGGTCATTCGACGTCACAGGGCGTTGCCCTGTGCTGATACATATTCGGCCTTCAGCCGAAAAATCGGGCATCTGTTCTCGTTTCACGATTCTCTTTTAATCATTCACACCTTCCGTCCGGAACGATCCGATCTCTTTTTTCAGCTTGCTACCGCGGACGGCGGTTGGCGGGCGTTCACCTACCCGGGGTAACGCTCCTTCGTCGCTTAACCCCGGGCTATTGATATTTAACCCTTTCAGGGTAAAACGACGGAGCCGCGCTCGCTCCGTCTCCCCCTCGTCTCTTCACCGTTTCTCATTTTCTCAGCGCTCATTTTCTCATCTTCTCATTTTCACATTCTCTGCACATCTACCATTCACCCAGTTTCTTGTCAAATATGATTTTCTTCTCTTTGACAGATCCCGGAACCAGCAGCACCTCAATGCCAGCCTTCTGATTGGGTTTTAGTTGCATTTCGAAGCCAACCAGCGTTTTTCCCGGATTGGGGGCATCGTAAGTTGTGGTTGGCTCGGTGGACCATGTTTTCATCTTTATTTTGGAAGTGGCATTGATTCGTACCGACAGGGTATGGCCCTCTTTGCTCAAGAGGATGGAATGGGCGCCCAGCTTCACATCGGCCGAAGTCATCATGGTCCAGCGGACGGTGGTTGCTTTATTTTTTGCAGCCATTTCGTCCCGCACGACTACAAATTTCTTGTCCACGATAGCCACGCCCCGTTTTTCGGAAGCCAGTTGACCCTGGTAAACAGTAGATAAATTGGATTGTGCAAACATGAAATCCGGTTGATCCGAGAATTTCACTATTTTGGCATAACCTTTCACCATTTGCAGTTGGTTGTCCACGGTAAGGGTGTTGTGCGCCCTGTTGTTGATCCGGAAGATGCTCCAGCGCTGGGCATCCTGGGTACGTCCGAAGACCTGGATCCCTTTCGATTCGAGTGACTCGTAATCCTGCATGCCAAAATCGCTGGCCCATCGGGTGCCGTCGGCCTCCATCACAAAAGAGCCGATGTCCATGTGGCCGTGGTTCACAGAGGCAGAACCGGCTTTGAATCCCAGGAAGATGGCATTCCGGTCGCTCCACGAGGTGCGCATCAGACAAACAGGATTGGCGCCCTGGCCTTTCCAAAAGGTTGCTTTGGGTTCGACTACTTTGTCCAAAGGAAGATCTTTCCCCCAGATCATCACGGCAGGCAACAAACGGTCGTCGGTAAATTTTGAAAATTTATCGGTTTTCAAGTAAGATTTCTCAACCCAAAGCAGCGACGGATCGTTGTTTTTCTGCGCCAGCCAGAACATGGCCGGGCTTAAACTGCCGCCTAATCCGCTGTCGCCCCAGTTGTAGCACAAACCGGTTGCTCCTGTCATGTGCTGAAAAAATCCGGCCGTTTTCAGAAATCCGGGAGTGCTGTTTAGTCCGAAGTCGGATTTGTAGATCTTTTCCAGGGCGCTTAAAAACATTACATTGAAAGAGGTTCCGTAGCCCCAGTAACCGTAACCTTCGGGGTAGGCGCCGTCGGGTTTGTATTCGCCCATGGAATGCGGAATGGAACTGATAGCGCGTTCAATCATATTTTGGGCCAGATCGGGATGGTCCTCGTAAACAGCCAGCGCACCGTAGGTTATACCGGCATTGCACACCTGGTTCCAGTTGTTGGTTGCATCCAGCCAACTGTTGTATTTCGGATCGAGGGAAGGATAAATCCCTTTGGTCACGATGGCGTCGCGGATCACTTTTTTCGATTCGGCCGAGAGTTTCGGGAAGAGCCAGTCGTAGCCAATGGAGACGGCCATGGTCATCTCTGCTACATCCAGGAAATGGGAGGGGTTCCAGTCGCTGAATTTGGAGATCGCCAGCAGCTCTTTTTCGGCCCGGTTGAAATATTTTTCGTCTCCTGTCATCCGCCAGGCATACGAAAGCTGGAAGATGCGGCGCAGCGCTTCACGCGATTTGTCGAGCAACCGGCGTCCGATCTGGATCCGTTCGACCGGAGGTTTTTCCAGAATCACATCACAGGATTGCAAAATGGCCTCATGCATCTTCTTCCAGGTAGGATTGGCGGCAACCGACTGTTTAATGATATTTTCCTCGCCGCTCAGCAGCAGGATCCGCGGATGTTGCATCTTTCCCGGATCGGTTTGAATCACCTTCTGGGCCATGGAAATCCCCGATAGGGAAGCGACAAACAAAATAATCAAGCACCCAATTTTCCAGTTCATCTTTTTCATATTCAATTTATTTCAATTACTCAACCCCTCCCAAAATCCGTAATACGCCGGTTTTTTGGCATAATTCTTATCGAAGAGCAGCGGCCAGTCGTTCTTAAGCCAAGAGTTGGCGTCCGAAATGCCCCAGAAAGTGATCCCAAATTGTTGTGAAGCAGGGATCGCCTTGTAATAACCGGCAATCACCTTCATTTTGGCTTTTTGAATATCCAGCATTTCCTGGGTCGGTTGGGAGTAGGTCTGTGAACTGTTCATCCGGATATCCAATTCCGAAATGTGTATCAGCAAACCGGTCGAGGCCATCTGGTTAATAGCGTTTTGGAAGTTGGCATCCGGATGCTGGATGTTGGTGTGGAATTGCAAACCAAGTCCATCAATGGGAATGCCCCGCTTTTTAAAATCGGCTACCATGGCCAGAATGGCATTCACCTTGGCCGAACTGTACTCCTGACCGTAATCATTGTAAAAAAGCTTCACATCAGGATCTGCTTCGCGGGCATACTGAAAGCAGCGGGCCACATAATCTTTGCCCAATTTCTGGGCCCAGAGGCTGGTCTTTGTATTGGTGCCCGACGCAAAAGCCCGGAGTGTTCCATCGTCGTTGAAGGCCTCGTTGACGACATCCCATGATTTAACCCGCCCCTTGAAATGGGTGATCATCGTTTTGATCCTTGTTTTTAGCACGGCTTCCCAAGCGGCAGAATCGCCCTGAAAATTGGCGAGCCAGGCCGGCAGGTTCTGATGCCAGACCAAAGTATGTCCGTGAATCCGGATGCCGTTTCTTACACAATAATTGGCAATTGAATCCGACTGGGAGAAATCGAAAGTAGTAGCCGTAGGTTGTGTCGCCTGAATCTTCATCGCATTCTCGCAGGTTACACTGCTAAATTCTGTTTTTACAATGGATATAGCCGGAGCATTGCTGAAAGTGCTTAGACTCATGACCGTCCCTACCGGGAAGGTGGCGACCGATTTTAAGGGCAACTTATATTTATCTACCGTAACCGGAGGATCAGTTGTTGGGCTGGCAGCACCATTCTTTTCGGCACATTGTGAAAAGATGGGAAGGCAGCATACCAGAAGCAAGAGTGTGTGAGAGATTCGGAAATTCATAGACCATAAGTTAAAGTGGGTAGAAATGACTTGATTAATAAGGTTGTTAATCAATAATTTGGATCTCCGTAAGTATACGAAACAAAAGCCACCGTTTTGCTGTCAGGACTCCAGGAAGGGACATTCATGGTGCCTTGTCCGCCATAGATGTAAGCCAAAATTTTCGTTTCCCTTGAATTGGTTGGCTGCACCTGCAAGGTTACCCGTTTGTTCATCGGATGCGAATTGGCCGGAACATCAACCGGAAAGGAGACATAGATCATATTTTTTCCATCCGGCGACAAATGGGCAAACCAGTCGTTGAACGGGCCGTAGCTAACCTGCTCCTGGTTGCTCCCGTCGGGGTTCATGCGCCAGATTTTCATCTGACCGCTGCGGACCGAGTTGAAATAGATTTTCTTTCCGTCCGGCGCGTATTCCGGACCATCGTCAAGCCCTTTGGTGTTGGTCAGTTGAAACTCCTTTCCGCCACTGGCGGGAATGCCCCAAACATCAAAATCGCCGTTACGCTCGCCGCAAAAAACCAATGTCTTGCCATCCGGCGACCAGCCGTGCCAATAGGAGGGAACATCCTGCGTAATGGCTTTCGGTATTCCTCCCGTAACCGGAACGGTGTAAACCGTCGAGCCGGAACGGCCGTTGGGAAGTGTGGCGGAACTCGAAATAGCCAACATCTTTCCGTCAAACGAAAGCCCGTGGTCGTTGTTGCATTTCGTGACGTTGCCGGTATTGATTTTCTCCGGCTTTTGGGTGGCGATCGGGAATTTGTACAACAATCCGCCTGAATTATAGATCAAAAATTTGCCATCTACCGACCAGTTGGGCGCCTCGATATGTTCTTTGGTGGTATAGATCACTTTTCTGTCACCGGTAGAGAGGTTCAGCAGTTCGAGCCGGCTGGCCGACTGTTGTTTGTATCCGTCCACGTTTTCAGCTGCCGGCACATCGATCCTGAAATTGCGGAATTTAGCCGTCTCGATCACTGCCGTGTCGTGCGAACAAACAAACAGACCTACGTAAACGGGATTTTTAAAAGCCATGGTCAGGCGGCCTGTTTCTGTCAGCGGATTCCCTGATTTGGCGCAGCGCATCACGATCGTATCGCCTTTTCGTTCGAGCTGGATCACATCCGGGGCTGTCATCGCTGCCTTAATTTCATTGGTAATTTCATTTTCTGCCGGACGGTACTGCAACGAGGTGAGTCCGTCGCCGTGGACAGCGGCATCTGCATAGCGCGCCCCAGGCGTCAGGTCAGCCCTGATGATCAGGCCCATTTTGCGGTGCAGCACCACTCCTTTGCCTTCGAATTGGCAAAAAGTGGTCAGGATGAAATCGCCGCTCATCTTGACCGAAGCAAAATGAAACTGATCAGCGTTGGCCCACATGTTGGAGCCGCTCCCGGTAAGGGTATAAACCTGTTTCGAAACATCAAACCGGGTCGATCCCTTTAGTTTGGGATTGCCTACGTCATAACTATTGGCGAATGCGCCCTGTTTCCGGGCATAAGTTTCAGAAAAACTCAAAGTCAGAATGAAACTGAGTAAGATAAAGAAAGAATTTTTCATAGTTTTTTTCAGTAAATGGACAATGTACCTGTTTGTGGCAGATCGATGATTATTTCACTGATTGCCTTTTTCGGCATTCAATAAAGTGCTGAAATTAATTCCTTTTTTGTCAATATTCGCTGTGATATCCAGGTGAATTTGGATTTTGTTGTACGTTTTTTTTGTATAACCGGATCTGATCGTTTCAGGGGCGTTTGTCTTTCCAAAGCTTAAAATCCTTCCACCCTTTGTTTCCGTACAGGTTGCCCTGGATGCGGCCTTTTTGAGCTTCCACGTTGGGTTGGTCCAACCAGAACTGGAGCACATGGTTGGAGGGATTACCGGGTTCCGGGATAATTTTTGCATACCGCATGGTGGAGTCTCCGCCCTGATATTGCAAGCTAAAGTTGCCGATTTCGGGATTGTTGTCCAGGTCGTTTACCCAGTCGTTGTGGTCGGGAAGGGAATGATCAGTACCAATGATGTCTACTTCCGAACCCTGGGGAACCACTTTTGAGTCAGGCTCGAAGCCGGACTGAAAGATCAGGGTCCCGTTTTGTTTTTCGGTCTGTTTTTCCTGGGCACAGGCGGAAAAAAGCAGTATTTGGAAGGCGATAATCAGGAATATATTTCTCATGTTAATCCTTATTGGCTCATTAGCCCTGACAGGGTTTTAAACCCTGTCAGGGCTTTGCCTGTTTTCACATAATGATGAATTTTTCTGAACTGATCTTTTCGTCCGATTTCAGGTCGGTTCCGTTTCCTGCAAAGGTATTGTTGGCTGTTTTTATATTTTTACCGGCATAGGATGCGACCCCGAAACCCTGGTTGTAGTGGATCAGGTTGTTGGTTACCAGTATATTGCTGCATCCGGCATACAGATATTGTATTAGCACCCCTTCGGCGTCGTTGGCTTCGATCAGGTTTCCGGTAATTGAAATATTGCTGCTTTCGGATAGCATGATGCCGCACCAGCCGTTACGGGCAGTTTCGCAATTTTTAACGGAAACGTCGGTGCAATTGGAGAGTGCAATGCCACAACCCAACGGGGAGGTGTCCGACCGGCTGTTGGTGATGGCCACTTTCGAACAGTGGGGTGTTTTGCCCATCAGGAATTAGGCCGTATATTCGTAACCCAGGGCAATCCGGTTGTCGGCGATGGGAAAGAGGTCAACTCCCTGTGTGAAGGCTACTTTGGCTGCGCCGGCAAATTCGCCGAGTCCCAGCTGGACGTGGCCCTGGTCGCGCATCGACTCCTGGCACTGGCCGCTCGGATAAATGTATTTGAAGATGCTTCCGTTAACAGGGGCGTGGTAAAAGTGGTCGAGGCCGTTGTTGAACATCTCCCGGTTATCGGTAAATATGGAGAGGGCTAAGATGGAATGGATGATGGAGCCGTCCCAATTGCCGTTGGCCTGTGGATAATAAAAGCGGATCAGGGGATAATATACCTCCATCATCATCCGGGTAAAGCGGTCGATCCCTTTTTGCGACCAGCCCGAACCCGTGTAGCGCAGAATTTCGGCTGCATTGCACAGAATGTGACCGGTCCAGCCGACGATCAATTTGGCGTCATTCAAATCCAAATCCCAGAGTACGGGTGACCATGCATCAAGTATGGCTATTGCTTTGTTGGTATAAGCTTTGTCACCGGTAAGGTAACCCATTAATGCACAGTCGTATGCCAGGTTTGAGCCTTTAAGTAAATCGTCCCCGCCGATATTAGGTTTACCATAAGCACCCCGGAATACGTGGGTGAAAGGTTTTATTTCGAATTGCAGGTCACTGGCGCTCTTGAGTCGTTCGAAGGCATTTTTCCAGGGTTGCACACCGGCTTTCACCTGCTTTTTCATGTAAGCCATGTCGGCTGCAGTCTGGTCAATTCCCGGGTGAATAAATTTTTGTGCCGCAGCAGTTTCAGCCGACCAAAGCAAGCTGGCTAAAATCAGCCAAACGGTTGTTTTTAAAATAATTTTCATCTGTTAATAATTTGTTTTTAATTGTCAGATGGAATACCCACATAATCATTTTCGGTTGGTGCGAATACTTCCACATGGGTATCTCCTCTGTTGTCAATAATTTTTTGTGTGATCTGGTTTTTGAACGTAGTGGAATGGCTAAAAATTTTCGATTTTCGATTTTTGAATAGGGGAAGCGTTATAATTTACAATTAATTATTTTTTGCTAATAGCTATATACTTACAGCTTATTGCAAAAAAAGAGACATTGATGGGCGATTTCACATCGCATCCACTCTTTTCAAAAGGTCGGTTCTTCATCCTCTGT
>JAMDDG010000133.1 GCA_023488865.1 Bacteroidota bacterium
ACAATATTGGGGCCAATTACATTATGACGGCTTTAGCCATTGGAGGTTTTTTTGTGATTCCTTCGGGCAGGTCCTATCTCTGGACATTTTTATTGGTTCCTCTCACCTCTTTGGTATTGCTTTTTCTGACCAAACTTTTTGGGATAATACAACTTCCCGTCTTTTCACTTCCATTTTCTATTGTCGTTATTCTCTTTGTTTATTTCCTGATGCTGAGAAAAACCCAATCAGGAATTATCCTGACGCCCATTCAGCATTATTCCCCCGAAACAAATTTATACACCTATGCCAACAATAAAATCAGGTTATCCCAACTGTTGTACTTCCCCTTTCATCCGCCTTTCTGGGGTGCCTGGATAGTCAGTCAGGGCCACGATGGGGCATTTACCCACAAAGGCGACTGGAGCAAAGCTTACGACTTTATGCTGCTCGACGAAGAGATGAAACGTCATAGCTCCAACGGATTGCTTTGCGAAAATTACCATAGCTACAACAAACCGGTACTCGCACCAGCCAACGGAATCGTTGAAGAGGTTATTGATCAGATAGATGACAATGAAATCGGCAAAGTCGATACCGTTAACAACTGGGGAAATACAATAATAATCAGACATCTCCCCGGATTATATACTCAATTGTCCCACTTAAGGAAAGGTTCTTTTAAAGTAGCAAAGGGGGATAATGTAAAGCGGGGGGATCTATTGGCAACCTGCGGTAATTCGGGGCGCTCACCTCAACCCCATATACACTTTCAGGTACAGTCTTCACCTATTCCCGGGTCTAAAACATTGGATTATCCATTCGCATATTACCTTAAAACAAAAAATAACCACGAAATCTTATCTTCATTTTCCAATCCGGAGGAAGGTGAAATTATTTCTGATCTGCAAACCCACACTTTGTTGAAAAATGCATTTGGCATCCAACCAAACCGGGTTTTAAAATTCAGTTATACGGACAATAAAGGCATTGAATGTTCTGCGCAATGGGAGGCCTACACAGATGCCTACAACTACAACTATTTGTATTGCAGCAAGACAGAGAGTTATGCTTATTATGTCAATGATGGAAGCATGTTCTATTTTACAACGTTTTACGGGGATAAAAATTCCTTGTTGTATTATTTCTACCTGACTGCGTTCAAAGTATTATTAGGATACTATGAGCACATTGGGATTTCCGATGAATTACCATTAAACACTATTTTCAACAAAAACGGGATGATCTGGCTCAACGATTTTATTGCCCCTTTCACCAACCGGGTACATGCCAATTATTCGATCAAACCGGACTGGGCAGACGATGTCCATCATCCGCAATCCCTGATTCTTGCGTCTAAAATTGAGCTCTCTGTTTTTGGCCGGGTCAAAAATGAAAGTTATGGCACTATTACCATGAAAGACAACCGGATAGAGCAATTTACGTATGAAAATAAAAAAATAAAAATTAAAGCCAAATGTACAGATACGTTGTAATCCTCTTTCTGTTTTTCCCGCTGTCTTCCTTTTCGCAAGCTAAGCTCAGCTTTCAAAAAGCAGATAGCCTATCCTATCAATATTACCTGAGAGGTGAATGGGGAAATTTGATCGAATTGTCAAAAGAGGCATTCAAACAGAAAATTAATTCTAAGTTTATGTATCAACGTGCAGGATATGCTTTTTTTATGAAGGGCGATTATTATTCCGCCAGGCATCAATTTATCAAAGCATTGGAATTTGATCAGTCCGATAATTTCACACGGGAATATCTCTACTATTCAGCGCTCAATGCAGGCTCAGAAAATACACGCTATTACGCCGGAAATCTTTCTGATGATTCTGCGTCTAAACTTGGAATCAGGCCATTCAATCCGATTGAATCGCTTGATACCGAATTTAACCTGAAAATCAACGAAGCAAAGACCCGTTCCAACCAAAACTATTACCGGTTCGGGATCAATACAGAACTTGGGTATCATCTGTCATTGTACCAGGCGTATGCTTACCTCGACCAATTGATTGGTAATGAGCTTACCAGACAACCTGAATATATGGCGCTCCTCAAATGGACCCTCACCCCGGTATGGCATGTCAAAACTGCTTACCATCGGCTCTTCACAAATATCGGTAATGTTAATTACCTTGCAAATATGGGTTATATCGCTCTTTCATCCCGACTGAACCGCTTCAATTTTGAGGCAAATGCTTCAATTTTAAAATCAACTTTAACCACAACACAGCAAATTGGATTTCAAGCCAGTGTAGTTTTCCCAGGAAAGTCTAATCTATATTTTACAAGTTCGGTAGCTGAAATGTTTGAAAAAGCAACATACAGGCCCATCTATTCCCAGACAATCGGGTTAAAATGTTTCGATAATTTATGGGCTGAAGGAAATATTACCTTTGGAAACCTAAAAAATTACAACACTTTTAACTCACTTTACGTATACAATTCGGAGGATCCCTCTGTTTTCAGAACAGGTTACTCTTTATTTTACTTTTTAGGGAAACACATCACCCTTATCGGAAATTTTACTTTCAATCAACAAGAAATTGAGAATAATTCAGCAAACAAATACTATTATCAATATTCATACTCAGGAGGGCTAAAATGGAAACTTTAAAAAAATTATTTTATACAGCAGCTCTATTTTTTATCTCTGTAACACTGGGAGCTCAAAACATTACAGCCTTGCAAGCTGCATACAGCAGAAGCTACATAGCCGAAAATCAAAATAATTATGCTTTGGCTATTAGCGAGATGAAAACGATCTATCATTCGGATGACTATGTCTCTAATATCCGTTTGGGCTGGCTGAATTATCTCGCCAAACAATACAATGAGTCTATCACATTTTATAACAAAGCTATTGAACTTAAACCCTATGCAATCGAGGCACGGCTGGGCTGCGTCAAACCACTGAGCGCCATTGGAAATTGGGAGAAGGTAAAAAATCAATATATTGAAATACTGAAAATTGATCCGCTAAATACTACCACCAATTATTGGTTAGGCGTTATCTATTATAACCGGAAAGATTACAAGTCCGCCACCGCTCTTTTTGAGAAAGTGGTCAATCTTTACCCTTTAGATTACGATTCCGTGATAATGCTGGGCTGGTCCAAGCTCTTTGGCAACAGTCATGCAGATGCAAAGCTATTGTTCCAACATGCACTCATTATCCGTCCCAACGACAGTTCCGCAACAAGCGGCCTTCAACAAATAAATAAGTGGCTGGAAACCAATTTAAAATATCCAATCAAATAAGAACTAACCGACTGAAGACGAGTTATGGGTTATGGGTTAAAATGCCCATTCGGGGTATTTTAACCCGTTTCTACAAAAAAAAAAAACGGCAGGAGAACAAATGTTTGAAAATTATCTTTTACTTTCACGTTAAGTTAAAACAATCTCAACGTAAGTATACTTTTCAAACCTTTTCTGATGATAAAAAATGCACCTGCGAAACTTGTTTGTTCCCATCATGAAGGGAAAGAAACCTCTTTACGATTAGCACGCTATGCTGGTTAAATGCTCCTTTACTCAGCCATGCCGGATAACCTCGACGGGGATAGGCTGACCGCGCAAATGCGGAAAAAACCGAAGGAGCTAAATCATCTCCGTAAAGACCCTGCATCATGGCAATAGGCTTTGACCAAAGCGGAAATTATTGTAATACAGATCGAAGAAGGCCGGAAGTCTGGTTAAAATAAATCAACCTTTAGAAAGAACGAAAATAAATAAGCTTTTGAAGCTAATCAGATTTTTAAAATCAAAATCAAATTGACCGTTTCACTTGTCATTTTTGTTATATTTGGCAACTCAAACTAACTTTATAGGCACAAAAAGTGAGAATTTTACAGGAGAGACTATCAAAATTTGACCTGCCTCAGAAGATAATGGCGGCAGGCATTTACCCTTATTTCAGGGTCATAGAATCGGATCAGGATACTGAAGTTACGATCAACGGCAAGCGGGTCCTGATGTTCGGATCAAATAGCTATCTTGGCCTGACCAATGATCCCAGGATCAAAGAGGCATCCCAAAAAGCCATTGATAAATATGGTACCGGTTGTGCTGGTTCGCGTTTTTTAAACGGTACATTAGACATTCACCTTGAGCTCGAAGAAAGATTGGCCAGGTTTACCGGTAAAGAGGGTGCACTTTGTTTTAGCACCGGTTTTCAGGTTAACCTCGGTGTCGTTTCGGTACTGACAGGCAGAAACGATCATTTGCTTCTCGATGAACTGGATCATGCCTCCATCATCGAAGGCAGCAGGTTATCTTTCTCCAGGGTGTTGAAATTTGCGCACAACGACATGAAATCGCTTGAAGGCAAACTGAAGCACTGCACTTCTGACAGTCTCAAACTGATTGTAGTAGATGGAATATTCTCGATGGAAGGTGATATCGTTAAGTTACCCGAAATTGTCAAACTGGCCAAAAAGTACAATGCCACCATCATGGTGGATGATGCTCACTCACTGGGTGTTATTGGCGTCAATGGATCGGGAACGGCCTCCCATTTCGGCCTGACTGATCAGGTAGATCTGATCATGGGAACTTTTTCCAAATCATTTGCTGCATTGGGAGGTTTCATTGCTTCCGACAAGGATACGATCAATTTCATCAAACACAATTCCCGTACGCTGATTTTCAGCGCCAGCATGACTCCTGCCTCTACTGCAACCGTTCTGGCAACGCTCAATATCATGGAAAGTGAACCGGAAAGGATTAAACACCTTTGGGAAATCACCAATTATGCCTTGAAAGGTTTTAAATCCATGGGATTCGATACCGGCAAATCTGAATCACCGATCATTCCTTTGTTCATCCGTGACGATATTAAGGCCCTTACGCTCACAAAAGTACTGCTTGAGGATGGAATCTTTGTCAATCCTGTCGTTTCGCCCGGTGTGCCCAAAGAAGACAGCCTGATACGGTACTCACTTATGGCTACCCATACAAAGGAACAGGTTGATATTTCGATTGATAAGATAACAAAAGCGGCTAAAATGCTGGGAATACTGTCATAAAAAGTTATAAGCTTTCTACAGCAGTTCGTTCTGCAGCATCAAAATTACAGTCGAAAAAGTGAAAAACACCACCATGGCGGCGCTGATCGTGATTGTTTCCAGTTCATTGATGTTGAGCTTATTACGCTGATATGGGTGGACCGGAAAGGCAAGACTTTCCACGTATATAAGCAACCGGTAGATGCTCCATCCCACTAAAGATCCCAGCACTATTCCGCCAAGTATATCTCCCGGATAATGAACGCCCAGATAGATACGGGTGTATACTATCACACAGGCCCAGGGATAGATAAAAATCGTATATCCCCTATTGCGAAAAAGCAGTGAAGAAAAAGCAGCGAAGGAGAATGCATTGGCCGCATGGGAAGAGACAAAACCATACAATCCCCCCTTGCTAAAAAAAACATGGGCCAAAGGCGCAATTACAGGGTCGTTGGATGGACGTAACCTCATGACTAAATGCTTAATCACACCCGAGAGCTGATCCGCAAGCAAGATGATGAGTACCAGCGAAATAATCACAGGCACGGATTTTCTGCCGTATTTACGGATAATGATGTAGAGAGTGGTCCCGTAAAATAATAGCCAGGTAGTCGTAAAGGTAAAAAGGGTCATCACATAATCCATCAGATCGTTGTGATAACTGTTCAGGTAAAGAAATGCAGATTTGTCCAATTCGGAAATTATCTGTATTATGCCCATGTCTTTTAAGAATTTAAAAGTTTCCAGATTTCATCTTTCAAAGAAACAATTCCCTGTCCGGATACTGAAGAGATAAAGGTATGCGGGATATCTTTAAATTCCCTGCTGATTTCCTTCATGAGTTCATTGTCCAGCATATCTGATTTAGAAATTGCTACATATCTTTGTTTATCAAGCAATTCAGGATTGAACATCTCCAATTCATTCAGTAAAATATCCATCTCTTTCCGGTGGTTTTTGCTATCGGCCGGAATCAGGAACAGCAGGATCGAGTTGCGCTCAATGTGCCTCAAAAAACGCAATCCCAGACCACGTCCCTCATGTGCCCCTTCGATAATACCCGGAATATCGGCCATCACAAAAGATTGGTTATCCCTGTAGGCAACGATACCCAGATTGGGGACCAGAGTTGTGAAGGGATAATCGGCTATCTCAGGTTTCGCAGCTGACACAACAGACAAAAGGGTGGATTTGCCGGCATTCGGAAATCCAACCAGTCCAACATCTGCCAGAATTTTCAGTTCGAGAATTTTCCAACCTTCTTCCTCCTCTTCACCTGGCTGTGCATACCTGGGTGTCTGGTGGGTTGCACTTTTGAAATTGACATTACCAAGACCGCCCCTACCCCCTTTCACGAGAATGTGGGATTGGTCATGTTCCGTGATTTCAAACAACACTTCCCCTGTTTCGGCATCTTTGGCGACCGTACCAAGTGGAACTTCCAGGATAATATCTTCCCCGTCTTTCCCGTGGCTGCGCGAGGCACCACCCGACTCACCAAATTCAGCGTAAATATGCTTCCGGTATTTCAGGTGCAAAAGTGTCCACAATTGTGAGTTGCCCTTCAGAATAACATGGCCTCCCCTTCCTCCGTCGCCGCCATCTGGCCCTCCTTTGGCAGCAAATTTCTCCCTGCGGAAATGTTTCGACCCCGCTCCTCCATGGCCTGAACGGCACATGATTTTCACATAATCCACAAAATTCGTCTCTGCCATTGATCCTTTTATAGGTTACCTCAAAGGTACATACTATCCCCGACTATCGAAAACCCTCGAAATTATATATTTTTTTGGTTCAAACAGCGGTTTCATTACCTTTGATATTACAGTTTGAAGGGTTTGTAAAGTTTAAAAAGTTTATGGGGTTTGAAAAGTTTATAAGTAATTAGCATAAGACAATGAAGAATAAATAGCAAAGACAGATTTGGTTTGTCTATCCCACACGCCCTTTAAACAGTCTGCCGATCCATCTGGTCCGGCTTTTAAATAGGCTCATCCCCTGTTCAATGATGGTATTGTCAAAATCATGTGAAAACATTAATTCGGTAGTATCGTCAGCAGTAGATGTATAGATCATAATAAAGCTGAAATTCTCAAAATGTTTGGACATCAACCTTGGGATGCTTTCCTGTGACAATTTGTAGGATACTCCCCCACTGCGGGGAAGTGGGATAATAATCA
>JAMDDG010000276.1 GCA_023488865.1 Bacteroidota bacterium
GGACAAAATCGGAGAAGAAATTGAAGGTTTGTTTAAACAATTGGCGGGTCCTTCAAAAAATCTCTTAGCTAAATTGAAATTTCTACCACTGCTTTCCAGAATAGCATCCTGGATGCCCAAAAAGAAATCGGGCAGGGGCTGCTGTCAGGAAATTGTAATGGAACGACCTGATTTGACCCAATTACCGGTATTAACCTGCTGGCCCGCAGATGGCGGGCCATTTATTACCCTGCCGTGCGTGGTAACAAGGGATCCTGAAACAGGTGCCCGGAATGTCGGAATGTACCGTATGCAGGTTTTTGGTCCGGATTTGACCGGGATGCACTGGCATAAACACAAAACTGGCGCCCGGCATTATCTGGGTTACCAAAAACAGGGGAAGAAAATGCCTGTTTCGGTTGTTTTGGGAGGCGATCCGGCTTACACCTATGCAGCTACCGCTCCGCTTCCTGATCAGATTGACGAATACATGCTGGCCGGGTTCCTTAGAAAAAGGAAAGTCGAACTGGTGAAATGCCTGACCAACGATCTGGAAGTGCCCGATGATGCAGATTTTGTAATTGAGGGATTTGTTGATCCTGCCGAAGATTTAGTCTGGGAAGGCCCTTTCGGCGATCACACAGGTTTTTATTCACTTGCGGATTGGTACCCTAAATTTCACGTTACCTGTATTACCCATAAAAAAGGGGCTATTTATCCGGCAACTATCGTCGGGATACCTCCTCAGGAGGATGCCTACATCGGACTGGCAACCGAGAAGATCTTCCTTGTACCGATGAAACTGACCCTGATACCTGAGCTGAAGGATCTTTATCTTCCTCCCGAAGGGGTTGCACACAATCTAACCCTGGCAAGAATTGAAAAAAACTATGCCGGTCAGGCGCTCAAGACCATGAATGCCCTCTGGGGCGCAGGACAGATGATGTTCAACAAGATCATGGTAGTGACCGATGAAGCCAACCAATGGAAAGATATTGAGGAGTTTGTCAGAAAGATCAGTGACCGGATTGATACGACTGCGGATATCATCTTTTCCTCCGGACCGATGGATGTGCTTGATCATTCCTCTTCAAAATTTGCTTTCGGCTCCAAAATGGGCATTGATGCAACTGCTAAATTTCCTGAGGAGCTTGAGGAAGCTGTGGTTGAAGCATTACTCCCTAAAGCTGAGGAACTTGAAAAATTGATAGCTGAGTTTCCGTCCATCAAAACCATGAATGCCAATTTGTTAGACAGAGGAATTTCCGTGCTGATACTGGGTGTAGAAAAAGAACCGGGTTTTCATCTTCCGGAATTGACAAACTTACTTTTAAAGATAGAAGCACTTCAGAAGGTAAAATTTATCGTATTTGTTGACGCGGAACTCGCAATTGACAACCTGAATGCATTAGTCTGGTATGTTACCGGGAACATCGATCCAAAAAGGGATTGCAAAGTTTTTAAGGCTACGAAGCAAAATGAAGTTAACCATCTGGTGGTGGATGGTACACGTAAAACGTTTCAAACAGATGGTTTCAGGCGTGATTGGCCCAATCCGGTGGTCTCCTGTACTGAAACAATAAGCCTGGTCGACCGAAGGTGGCCGGAATACGGTTTAGGCCCAATGATTCCTTCTCCCTCTCTTATTTATTCCCCGCTCAGACGGGGCGATGGTGCAATCTCTGAGTAATGGATAGAACTGGTCTGGATTTACCTTGCCCGGAACCAACGACCGGATCAAGATTAGCTCTCCAAATGCTCCATTTACTAAATTTCACAATAGTTCATTATCTGAATTCTCAAAGTCTGCAACGGTTTCAACAATGTCAGAAAGGAAAAGTGGATCTGACGATGCTTTTGTAGTACTCATAGGTTTTAGACAAATATATGAATAAAAACACTTCAAAATGGCGATGCGCATTGGGTCAAGTAAGATCAAACAAACTGAATCTGGCCAAGTCGTATAAACGATTATTTGACTCCTCTGGAGTCAAATGTTTATAGAACTGCTTGATTTTCTACAAACATACGACCCTGGCCAGGGTCGAACAAGCATTAACGACATGGATATATCAATATTCATTTTCGAAAATTAAAGTACCGGAGCTAACTAACGGGCAATTTATTGTCAATATCGACAAATTGCGATAAGGTTATTTTTCTTTGGGCGCCAGTTCGAAAGTAAATAATTCGGATACAGGCACAATTAGTGCCCTCTGGAAAGGCAATTCTGAAAAGCTGGATGTAGTCGAGGATATCAAGTAGATGTTGCCAAAATGCACACCCACCACTTCCCCTTCTCCTACATCAAAGAGGCGTTCGATCTCGGAACAGCCTACAAGGATGGGGTGATGAAGGCGATGATAGATTTTGAGTAAGGAGGAGATTACGCAGCAGGTTTTATCCGATCAATGATTGAAAAAGCCAGATTGAACCCTTCAGAAATGACCCTTGCATCTCTTATTCCATCATAATAACCATGCAGGTGCAGGATCATATAAGCAGAGTTGATATAATTTAGAAGCTTTTTGTCAATTATTGCAATAGCATCCTGATAGTATTCAATGTCTTTTCTCCCTTTTTTCTTTTCAATACCTTTCAACAGCAAATACCCATCCAGCGCTTTTAAAACACCATTGTAGGCAATGCCACAAGCGGTTTTGACGTATTTCTCATCTACATAGAAGCGATCTTCCTTTCCTGCCTTTTTAAGGGTTTCCCGGGCATTCTCCATGTAACGGATTGCTTCGTTGTAATAGGTGGTTCTGATTTGGTTTTGGTCTTTGAGGATCATTTTGCGCTTTTTCACAAAGTTAAGGCATTCTGTTCAGATTAAGAAACTAAAATATCAGCATTGTTCAAAATAAAGTTAAAATCGAATACAAATGATTGTATTATTATTTACCTTCGTTGTTGCATGAATAAAATTCCAACCCCAAAACATGAATAAAATTCCAACCCCAAAAATTATCTAACATTATAAAATTCAATAAAATATAGAAATATAGAAATAAGAAAAATTTAAAATATAGCGTTTAGCCGAATTCTGTACTTGAAATCGACCAAAATTACAATTCCACAGAAAAAGCAAAAACGCCGCGTCAAGGCGTGGTCGTTGCTTTTATGTTGTGGAATGGGCTCTTGGTCGAGCCTCAGGTACGGCGTAGGCAATTTGGCCACGCTGTTTTTTTGAGACGACCTAACTGAACCAAAACCTTTCCTGAACATGGGACCAAACCAAGACGATCATCTGATTGCATTGCCTGATAAAAATGGGTTGAATTTTTTTGAAATCAGAAAAATCATTCGCTGTCAGTCAGATAATTCATATACAGAATTTTTTATTTTGAATGAAAGCAATCACAAATTAGATGTGATAAAAATAGTGGTTTCAAAAGGATTCGATCATTTTGAAAATTTCCTGTTGACAAAAGGTTTTTTTTACAGGGTTCATAACAAGCACATTGTAAATATTTATCACATAGATAAGTACATCAAGAGTGATGGAGGTTACCTAACGATGGCCGATGATACAAATGTAGTGGTGCCAGTAGCCCGGGCGCGCAAAGAGGGCTTTATGAAACATCTCAAATCCATGGGCATTCTCGTTTAACGCCAAAATCAAATTGAAATCCCCCAAAATCAAATTTGATAGAATATTTTGTTCGCAATAAATTAATTTTCACTGAATATTTAAGAAATTAAAAATGAGAATTTTAATATCTAATCTCGAATTCAATAATATAGTAAACAAAAGTCAAAAGTTATGGCAATTGGAATACAAACTATTTAATTATCAGCACTTACCTACAACCAATTTATAAATTAAAATAGCAACCAGCTTAGTTACTAAACAGTTAGTTAAATGGAGTTCAGCAACCACTTAAAAAACGGGGCGGAACAGAAAAGCTGATTATTTCGGACAAAGTGGTTCTTCGTCACATTTGTCCAAGATGAATTTATGATAAAATTTTCAAAATAATAATGATTTAAACTTTTCTTTTTATTCCGAAACCTTTGGAACCAACGGTAGAATTACAATGAAAAAAGTCAAAGAAATAGAGTATTGTCCTTTATGTAAAAGCAGTGTCAAATTAATGTGTTCAAAACTTCCTGGATATCAAGAACCTCAAACATTCGAAATCTATTATTGTCAAAATTGCAATACTTCTTATTCCTTACCTCGTTGTGATGCAAATTCAATTTATGAATTGATTTATCAAAATGGTATTTCCGTTCCGGGTTACCACCGATATTGGAAATTCATGGAGGAAGTTAAAAGGGTAAAAAACCCCTTAGCTTATCTCGCAGAAGAAGAAAATACGTACTGGGCAGTTCAAAAAGCGGTTTCTGAATTTGCAAAAATTAATAATAAGCCAAGGATTGTCGAAATAGGTAGCGGATTAGGTTACCTGACATATTCTTTTAGGAAAGCTGGTTACAATATTGTTGGCTTAGATATTTCTGAAACAGCTGTGAATATGGCGAGACAGCGATTTGGTGATTATTATATTGCCGGTGACTTATTCAAATTTTCTGTCGAAAATTCGGGTTTATTTGATATAGTGATTTTAACGGAAGTAATTGAACATGTTGATAATATAACTCAATTTATATTAGCTCTTTCAAAATTGCTTCAACCTGATGGTCAGATAATATTGACTACCCCCAATAAATCATTTTATCCTTCTGATACGATTTGGGTGTCTGATTTGCCTCCAATCCATTTGTGGTGGTTGAGTGAAGAATCTATGAAATATATATCTAATAAATTGGGAATGAATGTTTCATTTATTGATTTTACTGATTATTATACTCAAAACAATTACACCCCTGTAAAGATCGATGTTAACAAAAATATTTCAAACTTAAGTCCTGTATACAATGTAAATGGAGAGCTCATAAATCCAAAAAATAGGAATAAACTTAATTATCGTTTGAAACTATTTTTTATCAGATTAGATCAGATCCAAATCATTAGAATTTTTTATCAAAAAATGAGATTCCTGTATTTTAAAATAAAATACTTGGGATATTCAAATATTAAGAAGTGCGGCAATCAATCAAACGTATTATGTGCCATATTAAAAATGAATAAAATATAATGGAGTCCAGAAACCACTTTAAAAACGGGGCGTTACCGAAAAGCCTTATGAGTAGGAAACTTAACAAAATAAAATTATGAGAAAATTTACAACACTTTTGATTTTTGCATTTATGTTAACACTGGTTACTGAAAGTTACTCACAAACTTTTGGAATTAAAGGTGGATTAAATCTCGCGAATCTAACTGTTTCCGGTGATGGGATTTCTGCCTCAGTTAAGTCTATCATTGGAATTCATGTTGGTCCTGTTGCTTACTTTAGATTACAGGAAAATCTTTCATTCAACACGGGACTCCTTTTTTCTATTAAAGGTGCTAAGGTTGAAGGTACAGAGGGTCTTACAGAAACGTTGAATTATCTGGTAGTTCCTTTGAATTTGGCCTACAAATTTCCAATAAATGAAAGCGTCAAATTTTTTATCCAAGCTGGCCCATACGTTGGTTATGCTATAAGCGGGAAAGATAAATATAGTGATGTAACTGAAAATGTCAAATTTGGAGAAAAGGGTGGACTGAAAAGGGGAGATTTCGGTTTAGGATTTGGTGCTGGCTTAGGGTTTGGTTCGATTATTACAAGTCTGAATTACGAACTTGGGCTTTCTAATATGATTGATGATTCTAATTATAAATCAAAAAATAAGGTTCTTCAATTATCCGTAGCTTATATGTTTGGCGGAAAATAGATAAAATAATTCATCAGCAAATTCTAGAGCTTACATTCTATTTGAAAAGAAGATACTTTGTCTTTGCAAGCTGATATATTTTAAGTGGAGTTCTGAAACCACTTTAAAAACGGGGCGTAACCGAAAAGCCTGATGAGTAGGGAACCAAAAAACTATTATAAATGAAAACCGTAAAAACAATTTTTGTGATCTTATTTCTGATTCTGGGATATAGTGGAATCGCACAACAAACTGAAATGCTTAACAACGAGATTGTTCTTGGAATGAAGGCGAAGGGTTTGCCCAATTCAATTATCCTGTCGAAGATAAAAACTTCCCAAAATAATTTTGATATCAGCACTGATGCTTTGATTAAATTGGCAGACCAAAAAATTTCAGAGGAAATTTTGAACGCAATTGTTGAGGCGGCAAGCGATAATACCAGACATTTTGTCAAAATTGACCCGAATAATCCTCTTGATATGCATGAACCTGGTATTTATTACTTTAAAGGGAATGGCGAGACAAAAGAATTGGTACCTTTGGAATCAACGGTTTATAGCCAGAGTAAGAGTGGGGGGGCAATGGCCTCAGTTTTAACATATGGTCTAGCTAAGGTAAAACAACTTGTATCCATTGACGGTAGTAATTCCCGTGTGCAATTTGACAAACAACAACCTGAATTTTATTTTTATTTTGATGCTTCAAAAAAGGCTCAGGATCAAGCCTTTCTCTGGTGGTTCTCGGTTGCCACCAGTCCTAATGAATTTTTATTGGCAAACATGAATGAAAAACAGAGTAACCGTGAAATTGAAACTGGCTCGGCCAATCTCCTTAATGCGACTACTGGATTGGCCGACAAAAACAAAACAAAATATAATTTCACCAAACTTGCACCTGGGATTTATAAAGTATTTTTCGAACAGCCTCTTTCGGGCGAATATTGTTTCATGTATGCCGGGAATATACCTCAAGGGTTTTCTACCCTTAACAAAGTATATGATTTTGGGGTAAAAATACAGTCAGATACGAGACAAAGCTCTTCCCCGAACAATAAGAAAAAAGCTTCTACCTGGTAGCAATCTAATCAAACCTCTCAATTTATGTCGACATGAAAAGACAAAAAGCAACAATCGAAAGTTCCTATTAGTTTTAGATTTTTTGTTCGTTATTTCTTTATTGCCAGATGGTTGTAAAATTGATGGTAATAGTGATTCCAATAATTTGGAGTGTACCTCATCGGATGGTTGTAGATCGGACGTCAGTGTAAATTAGCCTTCGTATTCGGGCATAAAATATTATACTATAACTTTGTCAACGCTCCGGTCGTAGTCCGCTTTTAACCTGGTGCTCCAAAGCCCCCTGTTTAGCATGGACGCAGGATGTAGAGTAGATATTAT
>JAMDDG010000141.1 GCA_023488865.1 Bacteroidota bacterium
TGCCATGGAGAACAATCTTTCGGAAACAGCTTTCCTGGTAAGAAAAGAAAATCATTACGAAATAAGGTGGTTCACTCCGGTCGCTGAAGTGGAGTTGTGCGGTCATGCGACGCTGGCTTCGGCACATACCTCCCTCACCCCGTTCTGGGCACACCGGTTAAACCAGCTCTCGTTCGAGGCTGCCCAGCTATCAAAAAGAGGCGGCTTTCTGCATTGTCAGCTTTCGGGCGACCGCGTACTGATCTCCGGCAAAGCCAATACATACCTGATTGGTGAAATTTTTATTGACCCTTCGACAAGCTCAGGGACCGGTAGTATTTATCAAACATTGTAAACATTTCCCTTCGACAAGCTCAGGGACCAATAACCCTTCAAACATTTCAAACGTTTTAAACATTTCAAACTATATCTTCAAATCCAAATTAAACAACTCTGAAAAAATGAAATCCACTTTCAAAAACTTGAAACTTCTTTTAGTCCTGCTATTCTTTAGCGCTACCGCGAATGCTCAGGTGACACTTCCTCCTTTTTTTAACTGCAACATGGTGTTGCAGCAAGGTATTCCGATCCCGGTTTGGGGATGGGCTTCACCCGGAGAGAAGGTCAGCGTTACTTTCAACAACAAAACGGTCACCACCAAAACAGGTAAAGACGGCAAATGGAAAGTGAGCCTGCCTTCGATGAACTATGGTGGTCCCTATAAAATGGTGGTCAAAGGCAAAAACCTCCGCACCATCGAAAACATTCTGATAGGCGAAGTTTGGGTATGCTCAGGCCAGTCCAATATGGAGTTTAAACTCTCTTCTGCCAACAATGCGGATGCAGAAATCGCCGCTTCCAACTATCCTGAAATACGCCTTTTTACCGTTAAAAGAAGGATGGCCCAAACTCCACAGGAAAATTTAGAAGAGGGCGAATGGTGGGAATGCTCTCCTGTTTCAACCCCAAATTTCTCGGCAGTAGCCTATTTCTTCGGACGAGAACTTTATAAAAAGCTGAAAGTGCCGATTGGCCTGATTCACACCTCCTGGGGAGGCACCGCAGCCGAAACCTGGACCAGCCCGGAAGCCATTGCCAAAAATCCCGACTTTGCCCCAATGCTGGAGAAACTAAAAACCATAGATCTGAAAGAGTATGCTAAGAATACCGATAAATCAGTCCCTAAATTGGGCCCAAATACCTTCCCTACACTTTTGTACAATGGGATGATTCATCCGCTGATACCTTATGGGATCAAAGGGGTCATTTGGTACCAGGGCGAAAACAACGCAGGACGGGCATTTCAGTACCGCCAAGTTTTCCCGGAGATGATCAAAGACTGGAGAAGCCAATGGCACCAAGGCGATTTCCCCTTTTTGTTCGTCCAGTTGGCAAACTACATGAAAGCCGACAGCCTTCCGGCACAAAGCACCTGGGCGGAACTGCGTGAAGCCCAATCAATGACCCTCTCCCTGCCTAAAACGGGCATGGCATCCGCCATCGATGTGGGAGACGCAGGAAATATCCATCCAAAAGACAAACAAACCGTAGGGAAAAGGTTGGCGCTTTCTGCCCTGAAAGTTGCCTACAATCAGAATATTGAAAACATGGGACCAGTCTACAACGAGATGAAAGTGAGCGGAAACAAGGTAGAAATCACCTTCAGCCATGTGGGTACAGGATTGAAAGCAAAAGACAAATATGGCTACGTGAAAGGTTTTGCCTTAGCAGGAAACGACCACAAATTTCATTGGGCAACTGCAGCTATTACCGGTACAAATACCATCATACTCAGCGCCCCTGAAGTGGCCGAACCGGTGGCTGTCCGATATGCGTGGGGCAATAATCCAGATGATGTCAATCTCTACAACAGCGAAGGTTTACCCGCAGATCCGTTTCGCACAGATAAATGGAAAGGAATCACTGAATAGAAGACCGAGTGGGCGAGGGGACTCGTCCACTCGCCCCCTCTTCCATTCAGAGTTCAAAGGTTCGCAACAGCCGGATTTCCTCCGCCCACAGCGATTCGTCGGGTGTTTCCAGGATAATGGGAAGGTTGTTCAAACGGTCGTCCTGCATCACCATTTTAAAGAGTTCAATGCCGATCAGCCCTTTCCCAACATTGTCGTGACGGTCAACCCTGGAGCCAAGCTCTTTTTTGGAGTCGTTCAGGTGGATGCCGCTTAGGTAGTTGAAACCAATCACCTCGCCGAATTTGCTCCAGGTTCGTTCGTACTCCGCTTTAATCCGGATATCGTACCCTGAAGTAAAAGTGTGACAGGTGTCGATGCAGACGCCGACGCGGGATTTGTCCTCTACCTGCGAAATAATCTCGGCGATCTGCTCGAAGGCATTCCCGACGTTGGAACCTTGTCCGGCTGTGTTTTCTATAACCGCCGTCACCCCTTTTGTCTTTTCGAGCGCAATATTGATCGACTCGGAAATTGTGGTCAGGCATTTGGAGATTTCCGTCTTTTGCAGGTGACTGCCCGGGTGAAAGTTCAGCAGTTTCAAGCCCAGCTGCTCGCATCGCTGCATCTCATCCAAAAAAGCTTCCCTCGATTTGGCCAGCGGCTCTTCTTCCGGGTGGCCGAGGTTGATCAGGTAACTGTCGTGCGGAAGGATCATCTCCGGTAGGAAACCCAATTTCCCGCAATTTGTTTTGAAAGCGGCAATACTTTTAGCGCTCAGTGGCGGGGAAACCCATTGCCGCTGATTCTTCGTAAATAAAGCAAAAGCATTGGCGCCAATCTCTTTGGCATTGAGCGGGGCGTTCTCCACTCCCCCGCCAGCGCTCACATGTGCTCCAATATACTTCATGGTAATAAATTGAAATTCAACAATCAGATAAATGTTTAATCGTGTCCTTTGTGTCTTCCTTCGGGTCCTTTGTGGTAAATTTTGATTTTTCAATTTACCACAAAGGGCTCGAAGTGCACACCAAAAAACACAAAGTAGATAACGATAAAATCGAAATTTCCTTTCTTATACGAAACCGACATTGAAGTGTTGAAGATAATTGAAAAAATAATCTGATCTTCGTATAAATATAAACAATGTAACCTATCAAACAATGAAAACAGCCCTTGTGGCCAGCTCGATGGGTGCAAACCCCAAATCCTCCGTCTTTTACAGCAAAGTGAAAGGTCAGATGGAAGAGGCGCTGAAAAGGATGGATTTCCACCGAATGGGAATCTTCAGGCCTTCGCTGCTCCTAGGACCGCGTACAGAAAAGCGTGCCGGTGAAAAATTTGCCGGATGGATGATGAAAGCCTTCGATTTCATGATTCCTGCGAAATACAAGGCCATCCATGTAGATAAAGTTGCGAAAAAAATGGTTGAAATAGCATTGAAGCCTGAGAATGGGATTTTCATCCTCGAATCAGACAAACTTCAGTAAATTCGTATCTTTGTTTGGCGTATGTTTCATCAATCTCAAAAATTCAAAGCCATGTCTGAATTCATTTACCAAAAACCGTTCCCCATCAAAAAAGATACGACGCAATACCGTCTGCTCACCAAAGATTTTGTTCAAACCCTCGAAGTAGACGGAAGGAAGATCCTGAAGATTGCCCCCGAAGGATTGGAACTCCTCGCCCGCGAGGCTTTTGCCGATGTCTCATTTTACCTCAGGGCGGCCCATCTCGAGAAACTCTCTCACATTTTGCAGGATCCCGAAGCGAGCGACAACGATATATTTGTGGCCCACACCATGCTCCTCAACCAGGTTGTTGCAGCCGAAGGAGAACTGCCCACTTGTCAGGATACCGGAACGGCCATCGTCATCGGTAAAAAAGGGGAAAATGTCTGGACCGGCAGCGACGATGCCCAATCGCTCTCCAAAGGGATCTACGAAACCTACCGGGATCGCAACCTGCGTTATTCCCAGGTCGTTCCGCTGACCATGTTCGACGAAAAAAACACAGGGAATAACCTCCCGGCACAGATCGATCTTTATGCCGCCGAAGGCAATGCCTACGAATTTTTATTCATCACCAAAGGAGGTGGCTCGGCCAACAAGACCTACCTCTACCAGATGACCAAGTCGTTGCTGAACGAAGCGACGCTCACCAATTTTATCAAGGAAAAGATCAAAGACCTTGGCACTTCCGCATGTCCGCCTTACCACCTCGCGGTCGTCATCGGAGGCACCTCGGCCGAAGCAACATTGTCGGTCGTTAAAAAAGCCTCGGCGGGCTACTTCGATTATCTGCCGACTTCCGGAAACGAAGGAGGTCAGGCCTTCCGGGATTTGGAATGGGAAGAGAAAATCACAGCCATTTGCCAGAAAAGCGAGATCGGCGCCCAGTTTGGCGGAAAATATTTTGTCCACGACGTGCGTGTGATCCGTTTGCCGCGCCACGCCGCCTCCTGCCCGGTGGGTATTGGGGTGAGCTGCAGCGCCGACCGTAACATCAAGGCTAAAATCACGGAGGAGGGTATCTTCCTGGAGCAGTTGGAAACCCATCCCGAACGTTTCCTTCCCAAAACAGCGCCGCACATGCAGCCCTCCGTCGAGATCGACTTAGACCGGCCTATGGAGGAAGTGCGCAAAGAACTCTCCAAATATCCGGTCAAAACCCGGCTGAGCCTGAAGGGCACCCTGATCGTGGCGCGCGACATTGCCCACGCCCGTATCAAGGAGATGATCGACAAAGGCGAAGAGATGCCCGACTACTTCAAAAACCACCCTGTTTATTACGCAGGTCCGGCCAAGACGCCAATTGGAATGGCTTCCGGCAGTTTTGGTCCAACGACGGCCGGCCGGATGGACAGCTACGTTGAACTGTTCCAATCGCTGGGTGGCTCCTTGATAATGTTAGCCAAAGGCAACCGTTCCGTTCAGGTAACAGATGCCTGCAAGAAATACGGTGGTTTCTACCTGGGCTCCATCGGCGGTCCTGCAGCCATTTTAGCCAAGCACAGCATCAAATCGGTTGAAGTGATCGACTTTCCAGAGCTGGGAATGGAGGCCGTCCGGAAAATCACGGTAGTGGATTTCCCTGCCTTTATCATTGTGGACGACAAAGGGAACGACTTCTTTGCCGCACTCAAATAGCATTCGCCCTAACTTCAAAACCGGAAGGCTAAAAAAGTTAATTTTTTCGCCTTCCGGTTTTGACATATTGAAAAAAGGTCTATCTTTGCAACGCTTTTAAAGAAAAACGAAAGCGAAAAGGGAGCTTAGCTCAGTTGGTTTAGAGCATCTGCCTTACAAGCAGAGGGTCGTTGGTTCGACTCCAACAGTTCCCACAGAAGGTCATCTTGCAAAAGGTGACCTTTTTTTGCTGTCTACCCCACCGCGCTCAACCTGCAAAAAGCATTTCAATTTTAATAAGATGACGATAGATGTTGTATATTATCAACATTTTATTTATTTTTGTGGAAAATATCCAACACCTAGAGATGAATAGCAAAAAACAACTATTGTTCCCCAAGTACCAAATGGTGATGGAACAAGTAGGAGAAAATATAAAACTGGCAAGAAAGCGGAGGAAGCTTACTACGGTTCAGGTAAGCGAAAGGGCCGGTATTGACAGAAGTACGCTATACCAAATTGAAAGGGGAAATGGAAGTGTCTCTATGGCTGCCTATTTCAATACCCTTAGAGTATTAGGATTGCAGGATGATTTTTTAAAACTGGCGGCAGATGACAGCTTTGGCAGAAAATTACAGGATCTTGGTTTAACCGGGAATAAATAAAAATGGCTACTTCAAAAACAGATATATTAGTCTATGCACATTGGGCAGGAATGAAAGAACCAAAACGCATT
The DNA here is from genome assembly GCA_023488865.1 of Bacteroidota bacterium. Lineage (GTDB taxonomy): Bacteria > Bacteroidota > Bacteroidia > Bacteroidales > Prolixibacteraceae > CAINVV01. The sequence goes on from JAMDDG010000141.1 coordinate 5,754, forward strand.
GGTATATTGAGCGCCCAACAATCCAAAGGGAAAAAGGCTTTTAGCTTTGAATATGGTCCCGACTGGATTCAATCAAAAGAGCAAATACTTTTAGATCCTGATATTGCCTGGTATTCCGGTCAACAATATCCAAATGGGAAAGAAAATTTTGGTTTGTTCTTAGATTCGATGCCTGATACCTGGGGCAGAAAGTTGATGAGAAGAAGGGCAGCACAAAAAGCCAAAGAGGAAGGAAAACCTACACCGACCTTGTATGATATAGACTATTTGCTGGGCGTATATGATGAATGCCGAATGGGCGCTTTGCGTTTTAAACTTGATGCTAACGGGCCATTTTTGGATGACACTTCCAACACTCCCACTCCTCCGCTGAGCAGCATAAGAGAACTGCAATATGCAGCCGAAATATTAGAGTCAAACGAAGATAGTGAAGCTGTAAAGAAATGGTTGGCTATATTGATAGCTCCCGGTTCTTCATTGGGTGGCGCCAGGCCAAAAGCCAATGTTACAGATGAACGCGGAGATCTTTGGATAGCAAAATTTCCATCCAAAAGCGACACGAATGACAAAGCAGCATGGGAGCATCTGGCCTATCAATTGGCTTTAAAAGCCAGGATTCAAATGGCGGAATCAAGGATAGAAAGGATAACCGGGAAGTACCACACTTTTCTAACAAAGAGATTTGACAGACAGAACGGAGAAAGGATACATTTTACCAGTGCAATGACAATGACAGGGCATAACGAAGATACGATCGAGGAAAATCCGGCCAGTTATTTAGATATTGCTGAGTTTATTCAATTCGCCGGTGCACAAAATACCAAAGACCTTCACCAATTATGGCGAAGGATGGTGTTTAATATTGCCATCTCCAATACGGATGACCATTTAAGAAATCACGGTTTTATTTTAACGAAGGAAGGTTGGATACTTTCTCCGGCGTTTGATATAAATCCCTCAATTGATAAAAACGGTCTGGCTTTAAATATTGATATGGATAACAATACCCTGGATTTTGAGCTGGCTAAAAGCGTCGGTGAATATTTCCAATTATCCGGATCAGCTATGGATGCCATAATTCACGAGGTGAAAACTGCTGTATGTAATTGGAGGGATGTTGCCATGAAGATCGGCATTTCAAGGACAGAACAGGAAATAATGGCTTCTGCTTTCAAATATTAACCGACCCGACTCCAACAGTTCCCACAGAAAGTCATCTTGAAAAAGGTGACCTTTTTTAACCCAACTTGCAGCCCTACCTATACAAATAGAGAAAAATCAGGTAAAAATGCAGTTTTTTCGGGGTAAATGAGGAGATATTTTTCGTTGTTATCATGTAAGTAGCTGATATTCAGACATGATT
>JAMDDG010000419.1 GCA_023488865.1 Bacteroidota bacterium
TGAATGCTCGATTTTTACACAAAGTACAAATTTATCAAACTTCCCGCATCCTCTCATTTTCACATTCTCTCATTTTCACATTTTCACATCATTTTCTCAGTACAGCCAATGTCGCTCCAAACCCATACTCCCTAAAAGAGGCATCCTGGTAAGGGAAACGCGGGTATTTGCGTTGAAGCTCCCTGCGTAGTTCGTTTTTGAGCACGCCATCGCCAATGCCGTGGATAAATACAATCTTTTTCACACCGGTGGAAATGGCCTTGTCCATCTCCTTTCTGAAGGTGTCGAGCTGCAGTTTGAGCATATCCGCATTGGTAAGGCCGCTGAAATCGTCGAGTAACTGGTGGATATGCAGGTCAATTTCGACCAGATCGGTTTTGGGCAACTCCACAGTGACAGGTTTTTTTGGCTCTTTGGTCAGGGTGATCTGTTGAAATTCCTTGTCAGACAACTTGTCCAGCTCTGCCTTGAGGGGATGGTCGGTCAGTTTGATCAGCAACGCAGGGGTGTTAAAGTAGTTGTTTTTAACAAAGGAGGAAGCTTTGAAAAATTTGACAAGGGAGATACGTATCTCTTTTTGTACCGGTTCTTCCAATTGCGCAGCGCTCTTCCTGAAAAAAAGCAGCTGAAAACAGTATTCCGGCAGTTCGCCCATCCCTTTTGGCTGGATGCTTTCCAGTTCCACTTTGGTGTTGGGTTCGAGCATCCCGGCATCCACGGTAGTGTATTGATCGGCCATTTTGGTGGCGAAATGGTAGATGAGCGTGTAGTTACAGTCGTTCACTAAGTAGAGAAGAATTTTGCCTTCCGGCGGATTGCCCGGATTGTCGGGCAGCGCGGCGAAGATAAATTCGGGGAAGTCGTTACCTTTCTGCTGGTTGACTTCCTTGAAGCCGGTGCGCTTTGTCTCGGGATAACGGTCGTTGGACGAGGGGGACGACTGGGACGAAGGGGAAGAAGGGGACGACTGGGACGAGGGGGAGAGGGGGGGAGGGGGAGAAGATGGGAATGCGGGATGATGAGACTGGTCACTGAGCGGAGTGGTCCCTGAGCGGAGTCGAAGGGTCGAAGGGATGATTACTAAGTTTTTGATATAGGTCGGGATTTCGAAGCCATCCTGCGTTTCGACGCTGACCATCTCTTTGGAGAGGAAGGCAGTAACACGGCCTCCGCCCACTTCGTTCATGAAACGAACCTCGTCGCCTATTTTAATATTTTGAGTAGCCATGGAAAAATTGTTTGAAATGTTTAAAAATGTTCCGGTCCCTGAGCGAAGCCGAAGGGAAATGTTTGAAGGGTTCCGCTTCCTCCCGCGGGAAGACGTTGCGTGCAACGTCTGTACCGTTCGCACCATCCATCGTCCCCGTCGTCCCCGTCCCTCCGCCTTCCGTCCGCCCTTCGGCAAGCTCAGGGACCGAAATCCTGCCCGAACGTTCTAACAACATGTTAGCGCGGACGGTGGTCGTTCGGCATTCGCTTACCCGGGGTTCCGCTGCGCTCCACCCCGGGTTATTCACATTTAACCCCTCCGGGGTAGGATTTGAGCGGGTACCACATTGTGGTCGGGAAATCGTGGACTACACCTCAGCCAATTTTCACATTTTCACATTTCCCAATTTTCACATTCTCCATCCGTCCCTCAGTCGTCCCCGTCGTCCCCGTCGTCCCCGTCGTCCCCTCTTTCTTATACGTTAACGCGATCCACGCATAAACGACGGCTCCCAGCAACGCGCCAATGCTGTTCGACAACTCATCCGTCCATTCAAAAGCCCGGCCTATCTTCATCTCTAATTGCGAGAGTTCCATCATGAATCCCCATGTAACAGAGAAAAGAACAAGGTAGAAAATTTTAATCCGTTTTTCTTCCGCATGGAAGGTCCAGCAGGCCAGGATGGTGAGTCCGAAGTACATGCAGGCATGCACCAGCTTGTCGAATCCGGCAAAAAGCTGCACGTCAGGAACATCGTCCGAAGGCATCAACGAGAGTCCGGCGACAATGCCTAAGTACAGCAGACTAAGCAACACCCGTAACCAACGGGGAAAGGAGAAAAGGAATTTGATCATGGGGCGAAATTAACGATAGAAGTCGAAATGGCGCAGTTACCAAAAACTAATCCGCTGCAGTTGTTCTTTGATCCGCTGGAGGGGTTGAGTAGGGTTGACTGTTCGTTTCTCCTTCCCGTTAACGATATTGTGTTTTCTGAACAAGATAATTTTTTGATAGGGGTCATCATCGGTGATCAATTTTTTGGAACTCACGAGGTAAGATGGTATGAGTAAAAGGATCCCGCCGACAACAGTATTGAAAATCATTAACCTAACTATGCCCATCCATTGGAGATTTAGCACGGCAAATGTAAAAAGTGCATTGACAATGATAATCAGGTAAGTCGCCTGCCGGTGGGTCATTCCCAGCGCCAGCAACCGGTGATGGGTATGGTTTTTGTCGGCAGCAAAAGGTGATTTCCGCTGAATGATCCGGATTGCAAAGACGCGCAGGGTGTCCATCAGGGGGTATATGAAGATGCCAAATGAGACTGCCGGCGCCGAAAGAAAAGCATAAGGCACTGTGTGGTCGATATTGAATTCATTGAATTCAATCACCAATACGGACATGACAGTTCCCAGGATCAGTGACCCGGTATCGCCCATAAATATTTTGTTTTTGGTACCATAAACATTGTAATAGTAAAATCCCAGAAGTGCGCCAACCAACGAAAAAGAGACAATGGAAAATTCAAAATGGCCGCTCAGAAAGAACCAGACCCCAAATACAGTGGCTGAGAAAATACTCAGACCGGCAGCTAATCCATCGATGCCATCAATCAGGTTAAAGGCATTGATAAATACGATCATCACAAATCCTGTTAACAAAACGCTGGGAATAAGCGGTATTTGGGTTATCCCCCAAAGACCGTGCAGACTGGTAAAGCGGAAATGGCCCAAAAAAATCAGAATTCCGGCGACAAATAGCTGAGCCATTAATTTTTTATAGGCGCTGAGGGAAACAATATCGTCTTTCAACCCGACAAAAAACATGATCAGCACAGCGGCAATAATAAAGATCAAACCAGGGAGGATGTACCCGTTACGGGTGATAGTCATTCCCAGGATAAATCCCAGAAAGATGGCGATGCCTCCCAGAGTGGGTATCTGGTGGATTGTGGCAGAACGTCCGTTGGGTTCTGAAAACAGTTTTAACTGTCGCGACACATTGATAACTGTCGGGATTGTGCGGGCCGATATAATCAAGGCAATCAGAAAACTTGCCGCGACATAAATAAACTCTCGCATACAAAACAGGTTTTAGGTTTTTTAGTTTTCTTCATAAGAAAGATATTACACCCTTTACGCATCAACTACTTGCAAATATACTTTTTTTTGTTCAATTGACATTTAGAAAACTTTATTTTTAAAGGGGAATAGTTAATTTATCGATTTCTTCTGTCCGAAAAATAAGCACTTCTTTTCATTAGTTAGATATAACTTTTACCTGAAAGTTAAAAAAGGATTATTTTTCAAACGGATGTTTGCTTAATGCCAACCTGGCAAATGGATGATAATCCCCCTTTAGACCTACCGGGACCGCATGGCGGATATTATGTACCAGCCGAATGGAAGGCATCGCTTCCAAAAGCGGGAACCCGTTCCCTTGCAGGATCTGGCGGTAACTTTCGGTGTGCAGGTCGGTGAAGCCATCGCTGAATTCAATCTCTTCGCCATCCATCTCCAACAGACGGTAGGTCCTTTTGCCGGCCACTCTTATGGCTGAGGGTAGCGTCTCTTCGTTGATGCTCAGAAAATAGCGGACCCTTGCTTTCTCAAATTGCAGAAATCCGGAGACCCGGTCGTGGGAAGCCACGTGGACGATGTTTTCTTTCACTTCGCCAAAGACCCAACCCAGCATATCGTAAAAATGTACCCCGATGTTGGTGGCGATACCACCGCTTTTAGAAACATCCCCTTTCCAGCTGGTATAGTACCATTTCCCGCGTGAGGTGATGTAGGTAAGGTCGAGATCGTATATTTTATTCTTCGGACCCTCACTGATCCTTTTCTTCAGGGCGATAATGGAGGGGTGAAGCCTTAGCTGCAGAATGTTGAATACTTTTTTACCGGTCTCCTTTTCAATGATTGCCAGCGCCTCGATGTTCCATGGATTCAGCACGAGCGGTTTCTCGCAGATCACATCTGCCCCGACCCTCAACCCAAAACGGATATGCGCATCATGCAGGTAATTAGGCGTACACACCGACACATAATCCACCTGTCTTCCCTCTTCCGCTTCCTCCGGCGGGAAGAAGTTGCGTGCTGAGACGTTGCGTGCTGAGACGTTGCGTGCAACGTCTGTACCTGTTGCCTCTTCAATCTCCTCGTCTCTCCGTCTCTCCTTCTCTCCGTCTCCCCCTCTCTCCGTCGTCCCAGTCATCCCCGTCGTCCCCTTCGCCCTCAGCACCTCCACGTGCCGGTCGAACCGCTCAAACTCTGTGAAGAATGAAGTTTCGGGGAAATAGCTATCCAGGATACCTACGCTGTCAAATTTATCTACGGCGGTTATCAGGCGGTTGCCCGTCTCTTTGATTGCTTTCAGATGGCGTGGGGCGATATAGCCTGCAGCGCCAATGAGGGCGAAGTTTTTCATGGTGTGAATTTCACTAATTTAAATGAAACGAAGTTCAGCGAAGCTAATTTTCATGAACAATGGGGGTGGAAAATTCAAGGATTTCCCCAGCGATCTCATCTTCCAATATTTCCACCTTCCGTCCGAAACGACCTGATGTCTCCTTTCAAAATGCTACCGCGGACGGCGGTCTTTTTGCATCCCTTTACCCGGGGTAACGCTCCTTCGTCGCTTAACCCCGGGCTATTCACATTTAACCCCTTCGGGGTATAACTTGAGAAGTATCCATTTGGTGGTCATGAAATTTAGGATTGTGCAACTGCCAATTTTCACATTTTCACATTTCCCAATTTTCACATTATCCTTCCGTCTCTCCCTCCTTCGTCCCCGTCGTCCCCGTCGTCCCCGTCGTCCCCGTCGTCTCTCCTTCGTCCCTACAACTTATACACCTTCTCCGATGCCACTTTTATCCCGTTTCTCAGGTCCACGATCAAGACCGAATTTTCCAGTATCCAAGCTGCATCAAAACAGGTGTGGTTGGTGGTAACTACCACGCAGTCGCACGACTGCAACAGTTTTGCCGTTAAGGCAGAAGAGGAATAGCTTTTGCCGCCCGGGGTCGTGCAGGTTGCGACGAAGGGATCGTGGTAAAGTACTTCGCCACCTTTGCCGGCTACAATGTCCATAATCTTCAGGGCCGGGGATTCCCGCTCGTCATCGACATCAGGTTTGTAGGCCACTCCCAGGAAAAGAATTTTACTCCCATTGATTGGTTTTTTGTGCCGGTTCAAAGCGGTGGATAGCTTGATGGTGGCCCTGTGGGGCATCAGCATGTCGATATGGCCTGCCGTATGGATCATGGTGAGGTCGAAATTGAATTTTTTGGCGATGTACTCGAGGTAGAACGGATCGAGCGGGATGCAGTGGCCACCGATGCCCGGACCAGGGTAGAATGCCTGAAAGCCGTAGGGCTTGGTTTTTGCCGCTTCGATTACCTCCCAGATGTCGATCCCCATTTTGCCGCTGAGAAGGGCCATCTCGTTGATCAGGCTGATATTAACCAGCCGGTATGTATTTTCAAGAATCTTCACCATCTCAGCCACCTTAGGTGAGCTGACGGTATAAACCTGATCGATGGCTTTGCTGTAGATCGCTTTCCCGATGGTAAGCCCTTCGGCGGTCATGGCGCCTAACACCTTGGGCGTGTTGCGGGTATCGTAGGTTTTGTTGCCCGGATCTACCCGTTCGGGAGAAAAGGCGAGCCAAAAATCCTTGCCTTGCGTTAATCCGGATGCCTCTTCCAGCAAAGGAAGCACAAAATGTTCGGTCGTAGTGGGGTAGGTGGTACTTTCCAGCGAAACGAAGGTGCCGCTTTTCAGGTATTTTCCTATCTCCCGGCAGGCAGATTCGATGAAACGCATATCCGGTTTGTGGAAAAGGTCCAGCGGAGTGGGAACGCAGATCAGCACCGCATCGCATCGGGCGATAAGAGAGAAATTGGTGGTGGCGGACAGGGTTTTGAGCTCCTGAACTTTGGACCACTGTTCCGGCCGGATATCCTGGATGTAGTTGTTCCCGGCATTGACCTTGTCCACTTTCGTTACAGAGACATCGAATCCAATTGCCCTTATCCCCGCTGTTGCGAATGAGACGGCTAACGGCAATCCGACATACCCCAGGCCAATAACCCCCACCTGCAGGGAGTTGTTGTTGATTTTATTGAGAATCTTTTCCATAAAAGCAAAGATAGAAAGAAATTGGGAAGAGTTGAACGACTGGGATGACTGGGACGACTGGGACGAAGGGGATGATGGAGGGATGGAGGGATGGAAAGATGGAAAGAGGGAGGGAGGACCATATGGTGTTGTGACATGCTACCGCGGACGGAGGTTGTGAGGGATTCGCTTACACGGGGTTCCGCTGCGCGCCAGCGGGCGAAAAACGGAGACATTACCAAAGAGCGGTTCTTTTTAAAGCTTCCCGGAGTGCAGGGTCCTTTTCTGCTGCATCTCTTAAAACTTTAATGATCTTGTCGGTTTTGTTTTCGACAGGGATTAAGGTGGTACGACGGTCGTATATTATAAATCCAATCAATCCGAAAATTGACATCAACACCAATCCGAAGCCCCACATGAAATAGCTGTCAAATTTATCCTCCAGCCTGTTGATTTGAGATTGTGTGACTTAACCTTAGTCTCCACCCTGACCATCCTGTCGCGGTCATTTTGGTTGTAAGGTATTTGCTGCTCCTGGGCTTTCAGGATCCCGGAGAAAAGCAGCACAAAAACAAGGATAAGTAATTTTTTCATGACCTTATAGATACCACGAAGTTTACCCCGGGTTCCGCTACGTTCCACCCGGGGTTATTGACATTTAACCCTTTCGGGGTATGATTTGAACTGGAACCACATTGTGGCCGGGATATTGCGGACGGCACCTCAGCCAATTTTCACATTTTCACATTTCCCAATTT
>JAMDDG010000340.1:0-4089 GCA_023488865.1 Bacteroidota bacterium
ATACAAGGAAAGATTATTGTTCCCGACACCGATCTGGCTTCGCTGAAAACCAACCTCACGGTAGTTGAAATATTAGAAGCTGCCCGTATCAGCAACAAAACCGGGAAGATCGTCAAGCTAAAGAAATAAAAAACAGAGAGACTAACTTGAAAAGAGTCTCTCTGTTGAATATTTATAAAACCTGCAGAAGTACCGGTGTTATTTCACCAACAGAACTTCATGAACCGCTCTTTCGAGCGTCTCTTTGGGTAAAGCCCCAACTAAGGTGCGGGGATCTCCTTTTGCAGGAATAAAGAATAAGGTCGGCAAACTGGAAATCCCCAGGCTTTGGGCCAGCATGGACTCTTTATCCGTGTCCACTTTGTAAACAACTATTTTCCCGTCGTATTTTTTGGCAATTTCCTCAACCAGCGGTGACAACATGCGGCATGGGCCGCACCAGGTAGCATAGAAATCAATAATAGCCGGTAATTTTCCTTCGTACTTCCAGGTTTTGTTCAAATCATAATTAAATACTTTCTGTTTAAAAGTCTCATTTGTCAAGACAATTACTTTGTCAGAAGAAGTCGTACTGCCCGCCGGTTTGACTGGATTGGCTGCATAACTGTTGCCAAAAGTCAGTACTAAGGCAACTGTAAAAGGGATGATTAATTTTCTCATGGTAATTTATTTAAAATAATTATTTTTTTGATTTTAACAGTTTCCCCTGCTGCAGGGACTGTTTACCACGAAGTATCCCATAAAGCTCCCCATGAAGATACTCGCGTAAGGATTGCTTGTAATAGCACAGGTTCCGGATGCACATCCGACATTGTAGTAATAAAGGAATCCAAGAATCCCGCCAATTACAATCGCGATAAACGGTTTCCAAAAATACCAGGAAGTAAAAAATTCCTTGACCGATTTGGGCTTCGGCTTGGTGTTACAACTATTTTCCATCTTTGTCGTTAAAATTTTACGGGACAAAGATAAATAACAAAAATTTATAAAGCGTTATAATATCACTTAAATCGCTTTAGTGGCACCAATATTTTTTTGAGATTCAACACATAGTCTGACTTACAATTAATTGCATTTGAATGGTGGATTGTGTTTTCAGGCCTTACCATGAGATAGCCTGACATTTAGCCTATCGTTTGTCCGTAATGTCAACTTTCACGCAAAGTGCGCAAAGTCTACGCTAAGAGCGCAAAGGAATATCTTGTATTTCAATACTCTGCGATTTAATTCACGATCTTTGCGTGAAATTTTTCATGGTTTGCAGACAGGCACTTAATTGTCTACAATATTGCCCGTCAGGGCATCAAGTTCAATAGAAAGGGAAAACCCGAGATTGAGTTTCCCCGTCAGGGGATATACTTTCACTCCTCAATTCATTAAATCGTTTCCTCAAATTTTTGTTTATTCCCATTCGGGAAAAACGGGATTCTGCTATCAATTTTCTATTGAGCTTAATGCCCTGACGGGCAAATGCTGAATCTAAACCAATTGAAATCGTCACGCAAGAAACAACAACACCAATAACTGATTACCAAATATTTCACGGAAAATTTCATTATTTAAACGAGACACTGGTGATGTAAATTAACTTTTCAAGGATTGTTAAATTACATTGATTTTATTCAAATAATCATTTTCCACGGGGTTCATTTATTGCCGTTGGCTTCAGCCAACGGTACAAGAAAAAACCAAGAGATTGGGCTTTAGCCAAACCTGGCAATTATTTGGCTAAAGCCAGTACTCACTTGTTTATATCCCCGTTGGCTGAAGCCAACGGCAATGAAACAGGACAAGATCAAACATTGGTGAAATAATGAACGATAAAAGATTGAGAAATAAAATTTTAATCAGTTTCTCATTTTTTTTCAAATTTCTTTGCCGCCCGTTTAATCGCAAAATAGGATACGGCAATGAGCACCGGCCAGCTGAGAAGCCAAAATATTTGAGTTATCATGAATTTATTCTTTTAATAATTTCCAGTCAATTCTAATAAACATGTGTTTCGTTGCCAAGTTCTTCCATGTCTATTTTCTTACTATCGATGGAGCGCCAGGCTATCCAGATGTAAGCAATCACAATGGGTACCAGTAAAGATACGTAGCCCATGACCATCAGGGTATAGTGGCTTGATGAACTATTTTCGATGGTCAGTGAACTCTGAAGATCGTAGGTGGAAGGGTAATAAGCGGTATGGTTAAACCCGGCTAACAGAAACAAGGCAAAAACCGTCAGCAGCGTCCCGGGGCCAGCGATCCAAATCCCTTTGGATCCCCACTTCTCAAAGCTGATAAGCGGGCGGATAATCCCGGCTAATACCAAGGCAACCCCGAGCACAAAAATCAGCGCCACCACTGGCATTTGCACCAGATTGTGAAGGTATTTAAAAGGCTCCATAAAGACCTCCCCGGTATTGGGATTCACAGCGAAACCAGCCGATAAAAGGGTCCAGGTTACAAATGCCAGAAAGAAAACAACGAAAGGGACCGCATTGAACAAAAGTTGCTTTTGGATACGTTCCATCATTTCTGTATGACTGATCCGGTTCCTAAAATAGAGCAAGGCAAGTACCCGGGATAAGAAAAACACCGCAAGGCCTAACGTAAGATTATGCAGGTTCAAGGCAGCTTCCAACCCATGGGCCGGGCCCGTCCATTCAGAAATAACCGGCATCTTGTCACCGGTAAGCCTGGTAATATTCATCAAGTTGACCGAGAACTGCGACCCGGTAAAGAAGGTGGCAACGGCTGTTCCGATCAGTACCGGGGCCAAAATGCCATTGAGAAGCAAAAAAGTTTCGTAGGTTCTTTTGCCAAAAAAATTACCCGCCTTGCTGCGGTATTCGTAGGATACGGCCTGGATGATAAACGCGAACAGGATCAGCATCCAAACCCAGTAAGCCCCGCCAAAACTGGTAGAGTAGAACAGCGGAAAGGAGGCAAAAAAGGCTCCTCCAAAAGTGACTAAGGTGGTGAAAGTAAATTCCCATTTGCGCCCCAGGAGGTTGATCAGCAAGGTTCGTTCATCGTTGGTTTTGCCAATCGTATAGATTAGTGTTTGCCCTCCCTGGACGAACATCAGGAGCACAAGGACTGCACCTAAAAGTGAGATAATGATCCACCAATAATGCTGCAAGATGGTATAGGATAATATTTCTAACATAATTTGGAAATTTTATAGTTAACTGGTTTATACAGAAGTCTTTTCATCTGAAGGTCCCTTCTTTATCTGGGTGACCATAATCTTTATCTCGGCAATAAGCAATCCAGTGAAAAGAACAAAGAACATCCAGAAGGTGATTTGGACCGATGCAGGTTTAAGCTGTGAAACAGCGGCGACGGTTGGTAGAATATCCTGTATCACCCATGGCTGACGACCAACTTCAGAAACAGTCCAACCCAGTTCGGAAGCAATGTAGGCCAACGGTATTGTCCACAAGGCTGCATAAAGGATCAATCTTTTCTTTTCGATTTTATCTTTCATGGTTAAGATGAGCACAACCAGAAAAAGAATTCCGAAATAGACCCCTAACCCAACCATAATCCTGAAAGAATAAAAGGTGGTCGGGATACTTGGCACCAATTCTGCCATATCTTTCCCGGAATAATAGCCGTAGCCAAAATTGGGATAATTTTTTTCGAACAACGCAAGGGAGGAATTGGCCAGACTGTCATTACCGGCCTTTTTGGCATTTTTATAAGCTGCAAGCGAACGTATGGCAACTTCGCCCTTTTCGCTTCTCTCGCGATAAGACGGGATATTGCGTTCCGGGTTACCATCCATAAGGTCTTTAATTCCTGGAACATAGGCATTCGGGTCAAGAAATGCCATATAGGAAAGCAAATTTGGTATTTCCAGGGTAAACCTGAAGTCTTGTTTTTTATGGGCCCTATCCTGTTCGTTCTCTTTCAATATCCCAACCGCAACCAGTGGTGCATTCTGTTGGCCCACATACAGATTTTCCATGGCTGCAAATTTCATGGGTTGATATTTTGCCATATTCCGGGCTGAGCCATCACCGGTTAAAACGACAAAAGCCGAGGTCAGCAATCCGAAGAGAGAGGCCACCAGGATACTTCTTTTTGCCAACAG
>JAMDDG010000340.1:4618-7093 GCA_023488865.1 Bacteroidota bacterium
TCCATGAAGGCGACAACAAACGACAGTCCGAGGGTTAACGGCACAAACAACCAATGATACATGGCCGTAAGTGCAAACTGAGCACGCGACCAATCAACAAGTGAAAAATCGATGTTTTCCATAAATTTCTATTTGGTGAGTTGTTCAATTACATGATTACTCCGTTGTTCGTCCGTTTTGAAATTTGATTTCAAATAATTGGGAAAGAAGAACACTCTGAGTATCAAAAACAAAATAATCAGTTTAATCAGGATAATCATCCACAATTTCTTACCCAGGTCCATGCTTCTGAAACCTAAGTAATAAAATTGAAAAATGTTTTTAAAAACCTCCTTCATACCAACTAAATTTGGACAATAACAAAGTTTTAAAGATAAAAACTTTTTCCTAATGGACAAACACCCGGTCATGCAATTCGCTTACCTGTTCAGGCATTAGGTTCTTCAGGATAAATAAGCGGCAGGCTAAATGGTTTGTAGCGAACCCTGCCGGGAAGTTTAGGCATTGAATCCCTTTTTAACTATTTTTACCCCGGAAACAAACACTATTCAAATAGTCGCCAGATTATGACTACGCTGTTATTGGTACTTTTTGTCGGAGCCCTCTTTGCGGGTTTTTTGGGATCCCTCACAGGACTGGGAGGCGGGGTTATACTGGTCCCTCTTTTAACCATCGGTTTTGGAATAGACATACGCTACGCGATCGGGACTTCTTTAATTTCTGTGATTGCAACTTCTTCCGGCGCTGCCTCAGCTTTTGTGAAGGAAGGTATGCTGAACATCCGAATCGGAATGTTTTTAGAAATAGCCACAACGCTGGGGGCGTTGGCAGGCGCGGCCATTGCTTATTTTGCGCCGACACATGTTATTGCCATCCTGTTTGGGTTGGTGCTTCTCTATTCTGCAGCCGTTTCGTTTAAAAAAAGCAAAGAAGAGATAAGCGTGCCTGACCAGAGTAACATAAAATATGGCAGATTTGCCCAATTGCTCAAAGCCCGGGGTACTTATGTCGATATGGCCGGAAATCAGACAGATTATAAATTACAACATGCCGGAGGGGGTTTTATCGTGATGTGGGTGGCCGGTCTTTTATCCGGCCTCTTGGGAATTGGCTCCGGAGCGCTAAAAGTTATTGCCATGGATTCGATCATGAAAATACCTTTTAAAGTCTCTACTACGACCAGCAATTTTATGATTGGCGTCACTGCGGCCGCAAGTGCAGGGGTTTATTTTAGCAGGGGCTATATTGATCCTGTACTGTCAATGCCGGTTGTGGTTGGTGTTTTGGGAGGTTCTTTATTGGGCGCCCGGACACTTCTCAAATCGCAAACCAAGTCGATCCGGTTTGTTTTTGCCATGGTAATTACTTTTTTGGCTTTCGAAATGATTTACAACGGAATAGTAAAAAACATCTGATTATGCTAAAATTGAATAAGTATCAGGACGATGAACAAATGCGCAAAGTATTGGGAACATTGTTGCGTGTAGGAGTGTTAACCTCTGCGTCCGTAGTCATATTGGGGGCCATTCTGTTTTTTATTCAGCACCCCGGGGAAACCATTGATTTCAGGATATTTAGATCAGAACCTTCCAGATTGCGCCATGTGCACACTATCTTGATTGAGGCGATGCAATTAAAAGGCAGGTCGGTCATTCAGTTTGGACTTTTGTTGCTCATCGCTACACCGGTTGCCAGGGTGCTATTTTCCCTGATCGGATTTATCATCGAAAGGGACAATATCTATATCTTCATCACATCCATCGTGCTTGTCATTCTTTGCAGCAGCCTGTTCAGCGGTTATCTGGTTTTCTGATAGAAAACAACAAGGTAAAACTTATCCTCTTTTGCTTATCTCGCTTAAGTTTTCCGGCTGAATGATCCTGATATCTTTTTCATTCAACTCAATCAACCCCTCCTTCTCAAAGTTTTTCAACAACCTGACGGCGCTTTCGGTAGAAACCCCTGCAAAATGATGGCCCCGGTTTTGCCGGTATTCAGACGGCCATAGAGCCGCAGAAATACAGCCTCTACAAACCCAAAATGGAAGGACCCGGAAGCAGTTATACCTATTCAAAATGTCTGCAGTGCGTTGCCGCCTGTCCGAATGGCAGTTTAAGATACACCCCTTCACGAAGATAGGTTCCCTGCGAATTTTACATCGAACATTTGTTGGGATTCTATTCAGACACCCGGTTAAGATAGTTCGTTATATTTACCAAAAATTTAAGTATAGAAGAATGAATAATTTTGACAATGCCGCCCGTACCTGGGATGAGAATCCCATCCATCTGGAACGTTCACAGGCAATAGCGCTAAAGATAGAGAAAATGCTTCCGCTCCAAAAAGATATGAAGGCGCTGGAATACGGGGCCGGGACCGGTATCCTGAGTTTTATCCTCAGCGAAAAATTAGGCCACATTACCATGATGGACAGTTCGGAAGGAATGGTAAAAGTGATGAAGGAAAAGGTGCTTC
>JAMDDG010000352.1 GCA_023488865.1 Bacteroidota bacterium
CGATTGGAAACTTTTTGGGGCAAACTATTTACCGATTCATCCAATTCCTTCATAATAAAGTCATAAATCACTTTACAACCTTTGCTGAAATCAGGTGAAGCAGAAGATGGCAAGACAGATGGATCTATAGTCGTGGATATTGGCAACACACCGCCATATAGTTCGAACATCCTGTAATAGTTCCAGGCGCGCAAGGTGCGAACTTCGGCAATATAAGCATCCAGTTGTGCCTTTGTAATCCCAACACTTTTTGGATCTAACCTATAAAAATCGTCCAACGCACTATTACAAAATCCAATAGTTTTAAAACCTTCGTTCCACGCATTTCTTACACCAATAGTTTTCGGGGTCCAGTTTTGAATGCTCAAAAAATATTTAGCCCCTTCGTCCCATCCATACGCACCACCATACCAGGTGCGTAAATTTATCTGATCGGCAGGGAGTTCCTGCAAATCAGTAAAAGACCGTTCATTGCCATCATTGTCCGTGTATAAACGAGCAATTACACCCTCCACGCTGGCTTTGTCCCTGTAATATACGTTTGCCTCCAGTATATTGAATGTTTTCTCGTTGAGGTCAAAACAGGATTGCATTACAATGATAAATAATGCAAAAAGGGAAGTTATTTTTATTTTATTTAGCGTTATCATAATTTTAAAAATTAATGGTTAATCCTAAACTTAACTCCATAGCACTTGGATAGCCTTCAAGGTCATCAACACCGGGCGTAAGCCCATTGACCATTATGGAAGAAGGGTCATGGCCTTTATAAGATGTCAGGGTATATACATTTTTTGCTGCAAGGAATACCCTGATTTTATTGATATAATTATTATGTAAACCTGTAGAATATCCAAAACTAACATTTTCAAGCTTAACATAGTTACCTTTTTGAAGGTGATATGAAGATAGTATGCCCGGCTCACCAGTAACCTTGACATTGTCTGTATAAGCCCGAAGTAAAACGTTATCTGTTGGAACAGCCATAAACCCCATTTTATAATCATAAAAATTCATAATGTCAAATCCCAACGCACCCCTGAAAAAGAAATTTAAATCAAATTTTTTATACCGAAGCGTATTGTCCCATGACAAAAATGCCTTCGGGACGCCACTTCCTATAAATGTTTTGTCCTCGTTTTTTTCCAGGCCCTTAACAATTGGATTTCCGTTCTGGTCATATACCATTAGTTTGCCATCGTTGCTGATCCCGGCATTGCGATAACCATAGAACTGTCCGATCTGGCCACCTTCTACATACCGGAAAAGATATTCTGTGGTCCCAACGCCAGGTTTTTTGTACATGTCAAGGTATGAAGCTCCATAAATATCATTTGATAATTTTTTTAAATAAGTTTTGCCGGTCGAATAAATAAAAGTGGAATTCCATGCAAAATCATTAGATTTTATTATATCCCCCTTAAACAACACTTCTAATCCCCTGTTTTGAACAGTCCCAACATTCACCAATATACCGCTGTATATCATTGGAGGTTGTGGAGCTGTATAATTATATAATAAGTCTTGCGATGAACGGTCGAATAAATCAATTGAACCGCTTAACCTGCCTTTCCACAAAGAAAAATCCAAGCCCAGGTTCGTGTTGACACCTTTTTCCCATTGCAAGTTTGGATTTGGGTTACGACTTGGGGCAAATGCATTCACCCATTTATCATCCATAAAGTAATAACCACTTTGTCCGTAAGTGGCAATTGATTTATAGGAGTCAAATCCGGAGCGCCCGGTAACTCCATAAGAAATCCTTAATTTTAAGCTATTAATAATATTCGCATTGTCTTTGATAAAATCCATATTTGCCATTTCCCACGCCACAGATGCAGCCGGGAAGTATCCCCATTTATTGTTTTTCCCAAATTTAGTAGAACCCTCATACCGTAACGAAGCTGATGCCATGATCAGATTTTTCCAACTATAATTGGCACGTCCAAAAATACTGATCAACTTATATAATGATTTATCGCTGGACATTCCAGCCCTACCTTCGGGCAGCCAGCTTCCTGATCCAATAGCATTCCAAAGAAAATCGTCATACGCAAAATTAGAGTTTGTCATTGAACGGTCTTCGCTCATAAAATCCTGGTAAGAATATCCTAATAAAGCCTTAATTTCATGTTTGCCAACTCGCAGGGAATAATTTGTTAACCACTCTAACGTCCGGTTTCCATTTAACCCGTTAGTTAAATTTGCCCGTCCGGAATAATCATTTTCAAGAGTAGTGATAGTAGAAGGGGTATAAGACTTCCCATCAGTTGCATTTTGTTCGTATGTTGTTGATAATGATGTATTTAACGACTGGTTGTTGTTTTGTATCAAATGTAATTTAAGCCCAGTTGTTGCCAATATATAAAAACTATCCATATACGATGATATCCCATTTATATCCTCAACAGGGTTTCTGACATTTGCAAGTGATTCTGTATGATAATAGCTTCCGTCCTCGTTAT
The DNA here is from genome assembly GCA_023488865.1 of Bacteroidota bacterium. Classification (GTDB taxonomy): domain Bacteria; phylum Bacteroidota; class Bacteroidia; order Bacteroidales; family Prolixibacteraceae; genus CAINVV01. The sequence continues at coordinate 2,466 of JAMDDG010000352.1, forward strand.
AAATAGGAATGGTTGGATTCCGTGTCATGATGTTAAATCCAAATCCTGACCCTCTTCGATCCGCCGTTGCCTTTCTAATGTTTACAGATGCAGTAAACTCAACACGGTTGTTCAATATTTTTTGCATGATGTCAAAACGTCCCCCATACTCCTTACGGCTATTGCCTTTTTCCATCCCTAGACTATTTACATAATTTAAAGAAACGTTGTACCAACCCTTGGATGTTGAACCGTTAAAAGAGACATATTGATTATCGTCGTAAATGAAATCATTCATTATCGCCCTGTACCAATCCGTATTTCCACCATAATCAAATCCCCTGTTGTATTTTCTAAACTCATCTGCTGTCAATAAGCGTGGGATATTTTTTAAAAAATTAACTCCAAACCAACTTTCATAGGTGGCAGAGAATTTTTCTGCTCCTGCTGTACCCTGTTTGGTCGTAACCAAAATAACGCCATTTGCACCACGTGTGCCGTAGATTGCAGAAGAAGCGCCATCTTTCAGGACTGTGATGCTTTCAATATCCTGGGGAGATATACTTTGTAGATTGCCACCCGGAATGCCATTAATGACGATCAATGGGTTATTACCGGCGGAAAGAGAAGTTGCACCCCTGATTTGAAGCGAAGGGGAGGAATTTGGATTTGCTGTCTCTGTTGAATTTACATTCAGTCCGGCAATTTTACCGGTTACCAGCTCCATTGGACTTGACACAGCAGTCTGTATAAAATCTTCCTTGTTTACGCTCACAATAGAACTTGAAACTTCTTTTTTACCTATTGTACCATAGCCGATGGCCACAACTTCTTCAATACCAATCGTCTCTTCATCCATTTTTACATTCACTGTAGTTTTGCCTCCAACTTCTACTTCTTGGCTCTTCATCCCTATAAAAGAAAACTTCAAAGAGGCATTTGCCGGGATATTGGAAAGAGAGTAATTTCCGTTGGCATCTGTGATTATACCGGTAGTAGTGCCTTTTAACACTACCGTTACACCAGGTAAAGGGATGCCAGAAGAATCGGTGACTTTGCCGGTAACGGTTTTTTGCTGCTGCCCGGATTCCGTTCCGTTTGCTTCTGAACTCACAGAAATAATAATATTCCGGTCTATAATCTTATAGAAGAAATCTTCACCGGGAAAAATCTTCTTTAAAACATCTTCAACAGAACTTTTTTCAACATTAAGGTCGATTTTCCGATAAACATCAATTTTACTGGCATTGTACATAAAGGAGAATTCCGACTGGTCTTCAATCAGTTTTAGAACATCCTTAACCGCCATTTTTTTCACATTCAGGTCCAGTTTCGTCTGCTGACTGTAAACAGAAGCATAGCTACCTGTTAGCCCTAGGATACAAATTAGTATTATGATTAGTTTCATTTTCAGAATTAATTTTCTTCGAATAGTCAGATATTCCGAAAATCTACCCGAACTACAATTTTTTTTCATAGTTTTATAATGTTTATTCAGCTTTCATTGGAATGAGGTTATGTCGGTAACCTTATCTCCATGCTGAGTTAATAAATTTTTGATTAAGAAAGGTTTGCCTCTATGGCAAGCCTTTTTGTTTTAGTTTTAATAAGATTAGTTGTCTTTTCCCATCGGCAGAATATATTATGGTTTAGTAATAAATACTCGTTTCCCGTCTATTTGGTATTTAATTGGCTTGAGTAAATTAATCAGCGTCAAAAGTTCATTCAGGGATTCTGTTTTTACCTTAAATGTAAGAAGTTCCCCATCCAGCAACTCCGGTGCAACCTGAATGTCAACACCGTACCAACGCTCCATATACTTGATAATTTCCTCCAGCGAATCTTCTTCGAATGCCATTTCTTCCCTTGTCCAGGCAGAAACCAAATTAATATCCATTTTCTCTACACTTAGCTTCTGATCTTTTTTATCAAAGGTTGCCACCTGTCCGGGGGTCAGTTGTGTTATTTCTTTTTCATTACGGTCAATTCCGATTATTCCGTTTTTTAGTCCCACCTCTACGGTTTGGTCATTTTCATAAGCTTTTACATTAAATGATGTTCCAAAGACTTTAACATCAAGTTCTGAGGTGCTGACGATGAACTGCCTGGATAAATCCTTCCGTACATCAAAATAGCCCTCTCCTTTCAATTCAACGTTTCGATTATCATCATTGAAACCCCGGCTGTACCTGATCTGTGAATTACCGTTCAACAAGACTATTGAACTATCAGGTAAGATAATACGGGTTTTCTGCCCCGAAGGTGAAAAAACCTCAGTATACTGCTGTTTTTGTTTCCAATTGTCGAGTTTGCCCCCCGTCCATACACTCAGAAAAATGACAACGATTGCAGCAGCAATTTGCGCAATCCTATAGTATAAAAAGTATTTACTTTTTTGAGAATGGATGTGTTGCTGTACCTTCTGCCATGCTTTCGGCCTGTCGGGTGAGAAGTGTTTAGGAAAGCTTCCTGTAACTTGCCAGACTTTTAGAAGGTCTTGATAAACTTTTTTGTTTTCATTGGAACCATCCAACCATTCCCGGATTTCCTTTGCATATTCTGAACCGTTTGATGCAATATGCCGGATGATCTTGTATAAGGGAACTTGATTTTCCATGATGCTGGGAAGCTGTTATTTATTACTACAGCACATAAATCACCATTAACCCCCAAAACGAATCAGAAAAAATTTACAACGATGAAATGGACCATGACAAATCTTTTGTCATACAGGAGAATGATTATCGGAGAGTTCCATGTGGCAATTAAAAAACAAAATATAAACAGAAAAGAATGAAAATTTGGTCGTGATAAGGCTGTAAAAAATCTTTTATTTTTCTGATTGCAATGGTCATCTGGTTCTCGACTGTTTTAACCGTAATGCCCAGTTTTTCTGAAATCTCTTTGTTTGTCAACCCTTCATCCCTGCTTAACTGATAAATCGTTTTGCATTGCGTTGGTAGTCCATCAATCGCATTGGAAATAATCGTTTTTAATTCCTCAAATTCCAGAAATAAGTCAGCCTTTTCATCTGAAATTAATTCAGGTTGCGTTAAAAGTTCCCCAACAACCCTGTTTTTGTTTTTAATGTTCCGTAGTTGATTCAGACTTTTATTTTTAGACGCTGTGTACAGATATGACTTTATCGAACAATTGGATGGAAGGGAATCTTTCTTCTCCCATAAATAAATAAAAATGCTTTGAACTACATCTTCCGAAAGTGTTTCATCACGCAAATAACTGTTGACAAAGTTGCAAAGATTATCATAGTAAGTGTCGAAAAAATATTTGAAGGCATTTTCGTCACCTTCAATCATTCTCTGTAAAATGAAGAATTCTTCGTTTGACACATTCGGTTTCATTCTGTAGCTTTATCTAAAAGAAATCGGAATAAGAATTTCCTCAGGGGGATGAGGATAATACCTTCATAACTTGTCCCTGAATAATCATCTAATGTTATCACGTATTTGGGGTAATTATCTTTTATTGCCATCAGGTTTCCAAATTCCCTTTCCATGGTTTGTTTCCCTGCAATTCTTAATGCTACCTGAATATATATATTTTTAAGGATAGCTGTAATTGAAATGGGGATATTCTGCGATTTCAGGGAATTGCCTATCCCTCTTGCCGAAATGAGGTTGCCGGTTTCATTCGCTAAGTATTTGATAAGCCTAACCAGAAAATCAACATTGCGCACTTCAAACCTGGAAACAACATCCCGAAAAAGGATGGACTGGCTTATGTTTTTGAGATAATCAAAAACGGTTTCATCCGTAAGGTCCAAATGAATTGATTATCTCCTTACCAATGTAACGGTCAATACTTCTTTTATAGATTTCTCGTGTAATGTATTTTTTCATTCTGTATTTAGAAATAACACATATGCAAATATAATTACTTTTGTTGTTTATAACAAACAAAAGTATTTTTCCGATTTCGGAACTGATAAACCTACAAAGTTAAAAAACAAGAGGAAACACAAGTTGAATGTGGCTCAATATAACGCACGCAAGGGAAAAATAATCTGAATTGTAGCTTGAAGCTATGGTGATAGAAGCTTAAATATTTTCCTTAAATTTGTATAACCTGAAGTAGGAGGGGGGGGGTGCCCGTTAGGATTAATTCTAAATAATGTCCGTTAAAATGAAAACATTAAAATACATTCTAATCTCCTTGCTGGCGCTGGTCACGTTTTATTTTGCCGGACCGGAAATGCCAAAGGCGGTTTTGAACCAGGATTTGCCAAAGATTGAGGGAAGTGTGGTCAATTATGTAGAAGCGATGAATAACAGGCCTGGTTTAAAAATCAGGCCGGGATGTGAAGCGAAGATTGTTTGGGCCAACGATTCCACCAGACAGGCAACAGAATATGTTCTTTTGTACCTTCACGGTTTTTCTGCCAGTCGGAGGGAGGGATATCCTGTGGACGAAGATTTTGCCCGCTACTTTGGATGCAATGCCTTTTTGGCACGATTAGCTTCACACGGTGAAATAACAGAAAACCCCCTGCTCGACATGACCCCCGAACGTTTGTACGAGTCGGCCAAGGAGGC
>JAMDDG010000277.1 GCA_023488865.1 Bacteroidota bacterium
GTTTTTGTTTTCTGTTTACGGGATTTATCCCTCTTTTCGTGTGAATGTTGTGATGGTCCAATTTGCCTGTTGAGGTATTCTGTCTTGTGGATGTTGTTGATCTGCGAAAAAAACTGTAAGGTCCGCAATTGTTCAAGGACCGCCCCTTTTTTGATTTTTCCGCTGTTTAATGTTTCGGAACGCAAACGCAGCATAGCCATCAATTCATCATCAAGCTTCTCCAACTTCTCCTGAGGTACCAGTTTGGCATAGAAATTAGCGATCCCCTGAATGGTCTCTCTCAGTTTGGAAGTGATCAAACCCTGACCTAACCCGGCAGCTTCTGACATCTTTTGGACCAAACGATGGTATTTTTTTTCGGAAAGGTCGATCTGGCCGTTGTTAAAATAGATGCCTAAAAATTCAAAGCCTTTACTGACCGGGCTTACGACTGCCTCTTCGTTCAGGGCAAGTCCCAGTTGATGGGTAATCACTTCCATCGCTTCCTTCATCGCCTTTTGGGCCTCTTCTTCGGTATGGCCCAAAATTACGAATCGAGTAGACCCAGGGAACTTCCCCCTGAGTCTCTCACAGATCCGTGCGTAAAAGTCTCCCTTTACACGGCTCCTATTATTCAGCCTCAATGGTACCTTCATACCATTGGCGGTGTGACTCCAAACTTCCAGTGCGCAAATAAAGTGGGGTTCTGTTTACACATACTCCCTAACCACCTAATTGCTCTGGTTTTATGTCTTCTACATCGCTTAAACTTCCGTTCTACCCAATGGGCTAACCGTTGGTTTAGACGCTGGAACAATGGATACATCGCAGATTTGTAAAACTTGCTATAGTAATTGATATAGCCTTGTAATTTCGAATTATACATATTCGCTAAATCCGATAGTCTTTTATCTGATCTTTCATGCAAGTTCCAACTCCTTATTTCTTCGCTGATTTTCTTTCGCGCTTTCGTACTGATAGCGGGACTAAAATTAACAAAGAGTTTTCCAAATCGGTTCTTTGACCTCCGAGCCATAAAAGTAAATCCCAGAAAATCAAATTTTTCCAATTCATGGCTTCCTCTTCTGTCATCATCTTTGCAATACACAATTTTAGTTTTTGCTTCGTTTAATGACAGTTTACACTGTTCTATTCTTTCCATGATCGCCGTTTTGAGGAATTCTGCTTCTTCCTTCGTCCTGCAATGGCAAATGGTATCGTCCGCGTATCTTTCAAAAGGGACTGAAGGGTGTTTCCTTTTCATCCATTCATCAAAAGCATAATGCATAAACAGATTCGCTAACAGAGGTCCAATTACTGACCCTTGAGGAACCCCACTCACTCTTTTAATCTGCTGTCCATCCTTAGTTTGATACGGAACTTTCAGCCATCTCTCAATATAAAGCAATATCCAAGGTTCTGAGGTATGTCGTTTGACCGCCTTCATAAGAAGTTCATGATCTATCGTGTCGAAAAACTTTCGAATGTCAAGATCAAGTACCCAGTCATATCGCCAGCACCTTCTCCGGGCTGCTTCTACTGCTTGATGTGCTGACCGGTGTGGCCGGTAAGCATAAGAGTTTTCGTGGAATAATGGATCAATTATCGGTTCTAATAACAAAACTGCGCACATCTGTGCTACACGATCGGAGACCGAAGGAATTCCCAACGGTCTAGTTTCTCCATTTCCTTTTGGTATTTCAACCAGTTTTACTGCTGATGGCATATAACTCCCCGATGACATCCGATTCCAAAGTTTATATAGGTTCTTACCTACTTCTTTGTCGAACATTTCAATAGTTACGTTGTCTACGCCCCCCGCTCCCCGATTGCTTTTCACCTTCAGGTATGCCTTCCAAACAACTTGTTTTGGAATGTCAAATGGCTTTGCTGTCTGATCTAATTTCATCCTAAAATTTCTTTCAGTTGGTTAATTCTTTCAGCTGAATAATAAACCCCCTTCGCTAGGCCTTCATTACAAAGACTGTCAAGCACTACTACGGGGTTTTCTGCCCCTGTGCCTCGTATTGGTACTCTGAACTTCACAGGTTCTCTGCTTAGTTTCCTCCCTTAGCACCGAGACGACAGGTTCCCAAGTTCCATGATAACGCCTCCTTACAGCTCATGCCATCTTTGTGCCGGATGCCGCTTAGACAGTAAATCAGGTGTCCTCTAAGCTTATCCCGGGTTAACGACTACCCCCCGGTTTTGACATCATTCCTACGCTTTCGACATTTCATCAATGGATCCCTTGCGGTCATCTTCTGTAAAGTCACCTGATAGATTTAACTCTACCTTTTGCTGTATCGCTCACCACCACACCTCTTAAGTGCAGCAACATACAGTGGTTTGAACTCAGTTCCTGCAAACCGAATTCGGAGGGCCTTCCTCCATCATCATCATAGCATCAACTCCCACCATAGGAGTTGTTCGTGGCGCACAATCATCTGCATACCGGACAAACCCATAGCCGTGTTCAACCATGATTTTATCAAGCGGATAAAGGTAGAAGTTGGCAAGCAAGGGTGATACAACACCCCCCTGCGGGATCCCTTTGCGGCTATCCTTCCAATGATAATGGCGGTCAACCCGCCCCATTTTCACGAACATCCTTATCAGCTCAGTTGTTGATGGGCTTTTCAGATAAGCGGATAGTTTTCCAAACAAGGCATCGTGTGGGATAGTATCGAAGAAATTGTCGATGTCGCATGCGGCCAGCCAGGTGTATCGTTCGTTAGTGATCAGGTGCCGCACCTGGTTGATCGCCTTCACCGCGCCTTTTTTCTCCCGGTAGTCATAGCTCACCTTCAGGAACCCTTGTTCGAGAATTGGGGTTATTACCATTGTAACGGCAGTCTGCACGATTTTATCGTTGACCGTCAACAATCCAAGGCGGCGTTTCTCCGTCTCATTTTTTGGGATCATCACTTCGCGGTAGGGGTGTTGGATATAACTGCCCGATTGGAGCTGACGGGTTAACTCCTCCAGATTTTGATCTACCGTGACGGCATAATCATTGACTGTTTTGAAGTCAATTCCTCCGGAAGTGTTTTTTTCCTTTACCCGAAGCCAGGCCGAATAAAGGGTTTCCCGGGTACAAATTGAGTTGAATAGTTGATCATCCATAGGCAGTTAGTAGTTATAAATATAAAAAATGGGTGTATTAAATTGCGGCGTTATAGAATCCGAAGCTTGAAGGTGTTTTCGTGTTCTCAAATCCGGTCGAACACCTCGTTGTGCCATAATCCTAGAAACATTTGACTTCTCCGAGGTCTGGCAAGTCAATAACAACGGACCTAGTCCTGCTTGTCGCCCTAAGTCTCGAGCAAATCCTGACTACAATAAGACGTTTCCACATAAGAAATGCATGAATGTTTCAGTCGCACGAAGGCTCGACAAATCCGGAGGATTTGCATGTTTATAGAAAATGATGCTATAATCGAAACGTACGACCCCGGCTGGGGTCGAATGCCCATTTATGTGGCTTTCTATAAACATTTGACATCTCCGATGTCTCTCAATCCCTCTCGTTGCAAACGAGGGGGAGCAGCGGAAAAATGGGTGAAAACAAATTTTTGGGATGAAAAATTCTTATTTTTACGAAAAAACAACCATGGACATACAGACTAGAAAAATTCAATTTATTCAGGAGTTTCTGAAATACGCCAACGATAATATGCTTGTCCGGTTTGAGAAAATGTTAAAGCACGAGCGGGAAAAGGCGTTTGAAAAAGAGATAAAACCTATGACGCTAAAGGATTACGAACAGCGTATTGATAGGGCAATTGAAGATGTTAAGAACAATAAAGTAAGGAGTGCAAGGAATTTGAAGAAAGATATTGCAACATGGAGATAGTTGTTATTTGGTCCCAGGAAATTACAAAATTGTTTACTTGATTGATGAGAATATTATAACAATAGCCACAGTATTTGATTGCAGGCAAAATCCCGAGAAAATAGGAACAAAGAACATCTGATCGATAGAGAAAATTGAAAGCAGTGTCTTTCCAATATGTCAAAGAACTTTCTCTTTAGCTTTGGCTAAGAGTCGTTTTTTATTCCTTAATAATGCTGTATTTCCCCAATCCAAAGGTGGCCGTCGATCCGGCATGCAGCCAGCTACCCATCGTAAGCAGGGGCATCCAGTCGTTTATTCCTTCGCCTTCGTAGGTGATTTGTCCGGTCAGCCCGTCGAAATTCATTTTGGTATCCTGTGTCCCCGAATAGCGGCGCCAATCGGCCGTCTGTACATTGGCTTCGGCGATATGTATCCCATTGGTTTCGGTTCGCGCGTTCAATTCAGGCTCCGGCCAGGGTGCGTTGCAATGGAAATGGGCAAGCAAGGCGATTCGTTGGGCCAAACGTCCGACAAAAAAGCCGAATTCGGGAGCTGTATGTAAAAGATTACCGTTCTCACGAAGACGAAGCGGATTGTCGAGATGGAGGCTAATTTGATTTTTTGCGGGTTGTACATCGATTTTATCGATTGATAATATAGCGGGTTGTCCAAAATAGGGCAGTGTTTCATATTCCATTTTGGCGTTGAGGGATTGAAACGTCAAAGGTTTAAACCGTCCACGTCCTTTCCCGATACCTGTTTCGCCCATGCGGTTGAAAACACGGAGCAGTAGAGGAAGTATCCGGATGGTTTCCCCGATTAAGGTAAGGTCAAAGCCAAATGTCTCCCCTTTTTCAAAATTAGCTTGGTTGCCGGCCATTGGGTCAATAATATAGGGATGAGGGCTTTTCGAATATTTGCGCTGATGGGGGTGATCCTCCGGAACGTAGCTGTTGAACAGTTGCGAAAACGGACATTCGAACCGTTCGGGGCAATTGCCGCACAACACGTTCCGGCGCGAACACACCTCGTTGCGGAAGCTTTCACCAAAACAGCCCCGGAAAGCGGAACCTTTGTACACAGGCAAAACGATAGGTTCCAATGCTTCGAAAATGATCCGTACACGGATAAAGGTGATGGATTCGAGAAAAGAAAGATTGACCATATTTGAGGTTGTTACTATTGTGATTTTTCAAATCCGGAGGATTAGGATCCCGAAATTTCGGGATTGAAAATGACGTCATGATCAAATGATATGACCCACTCCGGGGTTGAAAGCCCATCACGCTGAATCTTTTCTACAAACATATGATTCCTCTGGAATCAAATTCGTCGATTGATCTTTCCTTTTGAACCAAATCCGTAGGATTTGTATGTTTGTAGAAAACACCATCGTGGATGAAATGTGCGACCCCGGCGGGGTCGAATAATTACCCATCCGGTCTTCTATAAACATGCGATTCCTCCGATATCGGATAATATCATTCTAACCATTCAAATAAATATTCGTTTTTGAATTCAATTTCAAAAACTTTCAAAAATGCCAGATACTCATCTTTGAAACTCCTTTTTTGATGATGTTCTTTTTGCTTCTCAATGTATTGTATCACGTCCGTTAATTGGGAATGGCCGTATGAAAAAGCCCCAAAACCTTCCTGCCATTTGAAATTATACGGTCTCATTTCTTTTTCTTTGATAAAGGTGTTTGATGATTTTTTGATTTCCCTTACCAAATCCGACAAACAACATGTTGGTTGCATTCCTATAAAGAAATGAATATGGTTATGCGTGCCATTGATGGCAAGCATTTTTTGCCCTTTGTTTTGGACAATGCCGGTAATGTATTTGTATAGCTCTTCTTCCCATACCGGTTTTATAAAGGCGTTGCGGTTTTGCACGGCAAAAACCACCTGGATGTAAATTTGTGAATAGGTATCGGCCATTTTGTTTTTTTTAGACGTTTTAAAATCCGGAGAATTTGGATGTTTATTGAAAATGACGTCATGATCAAAAGGTACGACCCCATCCGGGGTCGAAAAACCCATCATTTCGAATCTTTTCTACACACATGTGATGCCTCCGGCATCAATTATTAATTGCAATATTTTTCATATAGGATCAAATCCAGAGGATTTGTATGTTTATAGAAAATCATGTCACGAACAAAAGGTGCGACCCCGGCGGGGTCGAATATTTCTTTATCCGCTTTTTTCTATAAACATGTGATTCCTCCGGCATCAATCAAAAGTATTAAACCATACCCATCTGTCCGAATATCAATTCATCAACCGAGCTCTCTGTTACAATCTCGGGCGCATTCTCAATCCGGTAAAGAACATCAGGGCCCTTTATTTCGGCCAGCGGGACTAAATTACCGCCCCACCATAAAAACGGGTTTTTAATTTTGCAAATTCCGATCAGCAACATCAATCCTTCATCGGCAGGGACTTTGTATCCGATGTCTTTTTCCGTTTTCAGGCTCATTTTGATGCTGGCATCGGCAAGATTGATTTTCTCGATCAACGGGCTGTCGGCTTCGATCGAAATACCGGCATTGCCGCTGTTTGAAATAGCAATAATGGCCCTTTCGGTTTGCACCAGATCGGTCACTACGCAGTACTCCTTTTTCCAACGTCCGGCGGATAACAGTTGTTTTAACACTTCACCGAGCTTTGCCTTGTTGGTAATACGGGTGGTGGTACAACCGGCTGCGTTAAAATAGACCATGTTTTTTGAAGAGAACTTAATGTCGAGGGTAGCCTTGGCCAGTTCAACCCCCTGAACAGACAGGGATCCCTTGGGCAACAAACTTACTTCGACACCAACCTCCGATTTAAATTCTTTGTTGTCTTTCGTTTGGTCGGGGGTAAATTGTAAAAAATCCCCTTCAAATTCGGGAAAATCTTTTTTCAGTTTTCCCATGGGGATGAAAATATTCCCCTCCATTACGCCATAATCCCCTAATTCAATAGGAGCTCCTGGTTCCCAGTTACCATAAAGCACCTTGAAATGCTTTTTCACTGCATCAGCATAAACGTTCGCAATACTACCCATGACTGAGAATTATTAAATTGTGCCTACTCTTTACAGTTTTCGGTATCCCCGGCTCACAAGCCATTGTCGACGAGCTGGGCAAGCTTTTTAA
>JAMDDG010000441.1 GCA_023488865.1 Bacteroidota bacterium
GATTTTTAAAGGCGTTTCCAAAATTTACATGAAAGAGATCTCCTCCTTTCAATTGAAAAGTCCGGCAAAACCGATCTTGACGGAAAATGGAATTGTCTTCATGGCTGAAAGCAAAGTAAAAAAAGGAACGGTAATCGCAGTCGGCGATCCTTGGATATACAACGAATACATCGACCATGCCTATCTTCCTGCAGATTTTCAAAACCTGAAAGCGGCGGAGAATTTGACAGAATACCTGATCGGGATCTCAAGAAAGGCGAAATAACTTTTCCTGATTATTTGGTAGATTTTTTTTGACTTGAGGCATTCAGCCGTTGCTGCTGGATAGCGGCCTTTCTGTTTTTCTCATACTTGAAATTCAAAAATTTGCATATACAACAGTTTAAAAAGGTATATTTGTTGTAAACTGATTAAACTTGACAAGCTATAAGGTATTTCCGGAAGACGATGAATTGGTCGTCAAGCTTCACAAAGGGGATATAGAAGCTTTCGACTTGATGTATGAAAAATATGCGGGAAAGCTCTATGCCTTTACTTTTAAATATCTGAGATCAACCGCTGAAGCTGAAGAACTGGTTCAATCGGTGTTCCTCAAAGTTTGGGAAAATTCAAAAAACCTAAGAAGGGAGAGCTCTCTGAAATCCTATCTGTTTACAATAGCTTACCACGAAACCTGTAATATTTTCAGGCGAAGAAGTTACCTGAAAAAATTTATTGACGGGCAATTAACCGAAAATTTGTATACTTCGAACGATACAGAAGAACAAATTGATTATTACTCTATATTAGAACAAGTTAACCAAATAATCGCTCAGCTCCCCGAGCGACAAAGAACCATTTTCGTGAAAAGCCGTCAAGAGGGTAAATCAAGCAAAGAAATTGCAGTTGAATTGGGTATTTCATCAGGGACGGTAGATAACTACATTTCTGAATCTTTGAAGTTCATTCGGGAAAAAATGCATTTTTAGTATGAGATTCAACGATCCCGAGTGTATAACTATACAGAAGGGGAAGAAAAATTCATTTCTGATTCCTTTCTTGCAATAACAGCATGTTAAATCAAATAGATATAGATAGGATAGAACATTACGTCTGCGGAGTAGCAGATGAGAGTGAGGGAGCTTACGTGGAAGCACTTTTCTCGAGAAAGCAGGAGAATCCGGGTTTACTAAACCACCTTGAAAAAGATTGGGAAAATGAGCTTCAGCAATGCAATCCCGCAAATGTTGATCTTAACCATCTGCTGGATCATATCCACCGTCTCATTCGAAACAGAGAACATAATCAAAGAAAATCACCTGTTCATCGGTTCATCCGTCTTTATAGTAAGGTGGCAGCCATCTTGTTGCTCCCGTTGTTTATTGCCGGCGCCCTGACTTATGGCTATTTAAGGAAATCAACCATTGTTACTGCTGGACAAATGGTTAGCTCTGAGATTCATGCACCTTATGGGGCCAGGGTCTCCTTTAATTTGCCCGACGGTACAACGGGCTGGTTAAATAGCGGTTCAAGTTTAACATACACTTTGCCATTCAATAACAATAGAAAAGTTTCTTTGGATGGTGAAGCTTGGTTCGATGTTGTTCACAACGAAAAAAATCCATTCAGTATCTGCACCGATAATTCAACGGTTAAAGTTTTGGGCACCAGTTTTAATGTAAGTGCATATCGGCGTGAACATTATATAGAAGTTGTACTCCAGCAGGGGAAAGTTGAATTCTATCACAACAATTTACCAGAAAAGGTGATCTTGTCCCCATCCCAAAAAATGGTATTCAAGGATGGGAAAGTTGATCTGTCGATGACAGACCCGTCAAAGTACAAGGCGTGGACAGATGGAAAGCTGGTTTTCAGGGGGGATAATATGGAAGATGTCGCCCGAAGAATTGAGCGTTGGTACAATGTTAAAGTTATTCTGGCGGATCAGGATCTTGAAAAATATTCATTCCGGGGCACGTTCGAGGATGATTCACTGGAAGAGGTGCTCAGGTTGCTCAGCCTGACTTCACCAATTGGTTACACAATTGCCCCAAGGGTAATGAAATCCGACGGAACCTTTGAAAAAGAGATTGTTACTCTATACAAGAAAGCTAACAAAAATAATAAAAACCAAGAAAAATGATAAGTATGAGGGAAAACTAAGAGTTATCAAACTAAAAAAATGAAAAAAGGAAATCGCGCCAACGATTTCCTTTAAAATCATCCTGTAGGAATCTTTTAATAAACAAACAGTTCAAAATTATGAAAAAAAACGAACCAATTGGGGAATTTGCATTCCATTCCCTGAAAAAAACACTATTAATTATGCGTATTGCTGTAATTCTTTTGCTTGTTGGATTTCTGCAAACGCGTGCAAACAATGCCTATTCGCAGAAAACAAGGCTTTCGATCAACTTCTCAAATACTGAGTTGGTCACTGTTCTGGACAAAATTGAAAATCTGAGTGAATTCTATTTTCTCTACAACGAAAAACTGATCGATGCCAATCGAAAAGTTACGATCGATGCCAAAGATGAAAAAATTGAAGAGGTACTAAAAACCCTTTTTTCAGGAACTGACGTAGAGTATTCCATTCTTGACCGTAAGATCATCTTAGCCCCTGCTTATTTGTCTGCAGTGCAGCAGGTCAGCAAAAAGGTTTCAGGGAAAGTCACCGACTCATCGGGAGCAACGCTCCCGGGTGTTTCTGTAGTGGTAAAAGGGACTACGACAGGGGTAATAACGGATAACAACGGAAATTACTCGTTGTCCAATATCCCTGAAAATGCAACTTTGCAATTTTCGTTTGTGGGGATGAAGTTGCAGGAGATTGCAGTTGGAAGTAAGACAACAATTAATGTTACGCTTGTTGAAGAAACAATCGGAATTGAAGAAGTGGTGGCCGTGGGCTATGGTACGGTAAAAAAGAGTGACCTTACCGGTGCAGTTTCATCCGTAAAAACGGGTGAGTTACAGCAAACCCCAATGACCTCTATTGATCAGGGCTTGGTTGGCCGTGCTTCAGGGGTTCAGGTTACTCAAACATCAGGCATGCCTGGAGCTGTTGCCTCAATCCGGGTAAGGGGAAGTAGCTCAATTCAGGGAGGGAATGAACCACTTTACGTCATCGATGGATTTCCGGTATACAGTGGCGGTGGTTTCGGCAATACTGGTGGTAAAGTACAAATGAGTGGACTTGCAACAGTTAATTCCAACGATATTGAGTCTGTTGAGATATTGAAAGATGCTGCAGCAACAGCTATTTATGGAGCCCGTGCAGCAAACGGGGTTGTGCTGATTACTACGAAAAGCGGGAAAAAAGGAAGCGACAAAGTTTCTTTTGAAGCTAATTATGGGATCCAAAACATAGCGAGAAAGATAGCTGTGATGGGTGCACAGGAATATGCAGCCTTAGTGAATGAGGCCTATACCAATGACAAACTTACAGCACCCTATGATGCAGCTAAATTAGCCCAAATTGCTACATTAGGACGTGGTACCGATTGGCAGGATAAGATATTCAGAATGGGGAAGACCCGAAACTACCAATTAACTATTTCCGGGGGTGACGAAAAAACAATATATTCCATTTCAGGAAACTATATGGATCAAGAAGGGGTAGTGATCAATTCACAATTCAAACGTTACTCAATCCGTTTAAACTTTGACAGGAAAATAAGTAATGCATTTAAAGTTGGCACACATTTTTCAACCAGCCAAACCATTAATGATGCTGTTGCAACTGATGCGGGAGGCGAAGGTGGCGTTGTTACTGGCGCTATGAAAATGAATCCTATTCTCCCTGTTTATAGCGATGTTGCAACCGGGGTATTTACACAGGTGAACACCCCGGGAACCCTGGTTCCCAACCCTGTTGCGACAGCAAAAGAGCAAATCTTCAACAATTCAACGACAAGGTTATTAGGGGATATTTATGGTGAGTGGCAAATTATGCAAGGTTTAAAAGTTAAGGTAACCTTCGGTACTGATATTTTCTACAACAAATCAAATCAATACACATCTTCAACAATTTATCAGTCGAATGGTAAAGCAACAGGTACAGTTGGTGTCAACCGTTCCATTAACTGGCTAAATGAGAATACTATAAATTGGGCAAAAACCTTGAACGGGATACACTCATTTAATGTTTTAGGTGGATTTACCCTGCAGCAAAACAATACAGAATATGTCATGGGATCTTCTTCTTCCTTTGTTAATGATATCATGAAATACAATAGCTTGGACGCCGGTGCTATATATAATCAGCCACAATCTTCGGCAGTGCAATGGAACCTGATGTCATATCTTGCCCGTGTAAATTATTCCCTGATGGATCGCTATTTGTTCTCCTTAAATGCCCGTGCCGACGGTTCTTCGCGCTTTGGCGTTAACAATAAATTCGGATTTTTCCCATCGGGATCCTTAGGCTGGAGGATTTCAGAGGAAGATTTCTTGAAGCCGTTAAAAGGAATAATTACCAATTTAAAACTAAGATCCAGTTACGGTTTTACAGGGAATACAGAAATTGGCGTTTACCAATCATTGGCAACCCTGGGTAGTACCAGTTGGATCATCGGCAACCAATTAGTCTCCGGATTTTATCCGAACATAATACCAAACCCCGATTTAAAATGGGAGAAAACAGGTCAATTTGATGTGGGATTGGATTTGGGACTATGGAATAATCGGATTAGGGTTACTACGGACTATTATAGAAAGAAAACTACTGATTTACTATACAACGTAGCTATACCATCGGTTTCAGGTTATAGAACTATGCTCAAAAATATTGGAAGTGTTGAAAACAAGGGATTAGAATTTTCCCTGGAAACTGATAATTTTATTAAAAAATTTAGATGGACAACTGCCTTTAATATCTCATTCAACAAAAATAAAGTCCTTGCACTGGGTGGCGAGTCGTATAAAGAAATGCCGGAAGGAGATGGACACTTAAAAACAGGTTCTTTCCGCCGTTTAGTTGTAGGACAACCTATTGGCGTATTTTATGGCTATCGCTTTGATGGAATTTTCCAGAATGAAGAAGAAACAAAAGCACAAACCTCATCAACATCTCCCATTGGTGTTGGAATGCGCCGTTACAAGGATTTGAACGGGGACAACAAAGTAGATGCCAACAATGACAGGGCGATCTTGGGAGACGCAAACCCTGATTTCTTTGGAGGCCTAACCAATACCT
This sequence comes from Bacteroidota bacterium, assembly GCA_023488865.1. GTDB lineage: Bacteria > Bacteroidota > Bacteroidia > Bacteroidales > Prolixibacteraceae > CAINVV01. The sequence continues at coordinate 5,177 of JAMDDG010000441.1, forward strand.
TCTCTTACAAAGGGATTGAATTAAATGTCTTCCTTCAGTATTGTTATGGGAATGAAATATTTAATTACAATGCTATTGAGTTGGCAACCCCAACAGGCGGACAAAATGCTTATGCCAATTTAATAAACAGATGGACCCCAACTAATCCAAGCACTATTTATCCTAAAGCAAACACAAACCGATCAGTATTGGTAAGTGATCTTTGGGTGGAGGATGGTTCCTACCTGAAACTTAAAACACTTTCATTATCTTATAGTTTTCCCAATTTAAAAGTAAGGAACATACAAGGAATAAAAATTTATGTAACAGGTCAAAACTTACTTACCTGGACAAACTATAGTGGTTACGACCCTGAAGTTAGTTATCGGGGGGCTTCTACCCTTCTGGCAGGTGAAGATTTTGGCGGCTACCCTCAATCTAAAACATTTATGTTAGGTGTTAAAATTGATATGAAATAAATTAATCTTTTATAACAATGAAAAAAACAATATTATATAGCTTCATAATCATACTTTCGATGTTTTCATCTTGCTCATTTCTTGATGAAAAACCTATTGATCGATTGGTTACTGACAACTTTTATTCCAGTGCCAAAGATGGCCAGGCAGCTGTTGATGCGGTTTATCAACAACTTAATAGTTTATATAACCGGCTGATGTACCTGGTGGGAGAGCTTCCGACAGATAACTTGAAAAATGGTCTTGGTATGCCAAATCCCTTTTTGCAAAACCTGGAATTTTTACGCATCGATTCCCAAAACACATTTGTAGGAGATATGTGGACTAATTGTTATTCAGGCATTTCTCGCGCCAATACAGCCATTGAAAAGATTCCGGGAATTACCATGGATGCAACTCTTCAAAATCGGTTTATTGGCGAAGCTAAATTTTTGCGTGCACTTTACTATTTTAATTTAGTTCGTTTTTTCGGAGATGTTCCACTGATAACAAAACTCAAAACAATTAACGATGCAATGGGCCCACGTATTCCAAAAGAGGAAGTCTACAAGCAGATAATTGACGACCTGACTTTTGCCGAAAACAATTTGCCGTTGAGAAAAGATTATAGTAGTAAAGATGAAGGACGCGCCACCAAAGGAGCTGCAAAGATTTTGCTGGGCAAAGTTTATTTGACAAAAGGGGATTTTGCAAAGGCCAAAGACAAGTTGGCCGAAGTGGTCGAAAGTGAAAATGTTTATGGTTATGGCCTGCAACCCAACTATGCAGACAATTGGAACCCGGCAAAAGAAGCAGGCATTGAAGCTGTTTTTTATTTGGAATACAAGAAGGACCCTTTCCCGAACAATGGAGAAATGGGACTTGCCGGACCAAAATATTCCATTCCGGGGGGGAATATTGGAGTTGCTGGTTCAAATGAGGCCGACATCCCAACCCAGGAGCTTTATGACCAATATGATGCCAGGGACTTGCGAAGAAGTAAAAACCTTAGGTTTAATTTCACGAATCCAAAGACTGGAAAAGTTTTTAAGTCATCTATTCCTTTATCAGGTAAGTATTGGCTGGATGGTGTTTTAGCAGCTAATGAGTGTGATGTTAATATGCATGTAATACGTTATGCAGATGCAATATTGATGTATGCTGAAGCATTGAATGAAACTGGCGATGCAATTCAAGCATTGGCCCAAATAAACAGGATCCGAACACGGGCTTTCGGAAATGCCAGTGGTAATTTTGCACCCATGTCTAAAGACGATTTTCGCAAAACGGTGATTCAGGAGCGAAAATTGGAATTTTTCCACGAAGGTCAACGTT
>JAMDDG010000080.1:0-12943 GCA_023488865.1 Bacteroidota bacterium
TGTTGCATTCAGGATTTGTAATTCAAATAATTGATGAAAATGAAGCCCGCGAAACCATGGAACTTTTTAATGAAATAATTCAAAAAGGAAAAGAATGAGGTACATTGATGAATACTGGGACAAAAGCACTGTTACCGAATTGATAAAGGCAATTCACCGGGAAAGCAAAAATCCTGTCCGGTTAATGGAAGTTTGCGGTGGCCACACGATGGCAATCCGTAAATCCGGCATTCCGGCATTGCTTCCGCCAACCATCCAGTTGCTAAGCGGTCCCGGGTGCCCCGTTTGTGTTACCGGCAAAGCATTCATCGACAAAGCCATCAAACTATCCGAAAACGACGATATAATCATAACAACGTACGGCGATTTATTGCGGGTACCGGGTTCGAATTCAACCTTGGAAAAAGAACGGGCAAAGAACGCTGATGTCAGAATGATTTATTCCCCGCTGGATGCACTTGAAATTGCAAAACAAAACCCATTGAAAAAAGTAGTTTTTCTCGGAATCGGTTTCGAAACTACTTCGCCTGCAAGTGCAGTAACTATCCTTCAGGCAAAAAATGAAAAAATCGATAATTTATACTTGTTGAGCGCACATAAAATTATGCCGCCTGCCATGGCTGCCCTTATCGATGAAGGCGTTAAAATAAACGGGTACATCTGCCCAGGGCATGTAAGTACAATTACAGGCTCCGGCATTTACAACGAAATAGTCGAGAAATTCGGACTAGGTTGTGTAATCACAGGTTTTGAACCTGTTGATTTGTTACAGGGGATTTTAATGCTGGTCATGCAGCACGAATTGGGAGAACCAAGGAATGAGGTTCAGTACAAGCGGGCCGTTAAATCAGAAGGAAACCAAAAAGCCTTAAAAATATTAAACGAAGTTTTTGAACTTAAAGATGATTGGTGGCGGGGCTTGGGTATGGTTTCCAACAGTGGGTTAATGCTCACAAAGGAGTTTGAGGAATTTGACGCTGAAAAGTATTTTGATTTGGATTTACCGGAACCAGAGGAAGTAAAAGGGTGTATTTGCGGAGAAATTCTGAAGGGGAAAAAACTTCCAACCGATTGTAAACTATTTGGGGAAATATGTACCCCGGATAATCCGGTGGGTGCTTGTATGGTTTCGGCAGAAGGATCGTGTCAGGCTTTTTATAAATACAAACTATGAATAGTGGACAAATTTTATTAAGCCACGGTAGCGGTGGAAAACGGAGTAATGAATTAATAAAGGGATTGTTTCTCAGGTATTTTGGAAATGAAATTCTGAATGCCGGGGGAGATTCTGCCTTGTTGGCCATGAATGGTGATAACCTGGCATTTACAACCGATTCATTCGTAGTTGACCCACTATTTTTCCCGGGAGGAGACATCGGGAAATTGGCAATTTGCGGCACTGTAAACGACCTTGCAGTTTCAGGGGCAACACCTGAATTTCTTAGTGCAGGCTTTATCATAGAAGAAGGACTGGATTTTCAGATCCTCGAAAAAATTGTAAAAAGCATGGCTGATACAGCCATTCAGGCCAACATTAAAATTGTTACCGGTGACACCAAAGTGGTTAACCGGGGAAAATGCGATAAAATTTTCATTAATACTTCCGGAATCGGGAAACTAAGGCCGCATCTCAGGAAAATAAGTTCGGGGGAAGGAATTCAACCGGGGGATAAAATATTGATAAATGGGTTTATTGCCGACCATGGAATTGCAGTTATGAGCGCCCGTAATGATTTTAAAGTTTTCGCAAAGGTAGAGTCAGACTGTGCCCCTTTAAATGATTTGGTAAACGGGGCGCTACAGGTATCTGAGAACATAAAATTTATGCGGGATGCAACCCGTGGCGGTGTGGCAACTGTTTTAGCTGAAATTACAACAAACAAAAAATTCGGAATTGAGATAACCGAAGAACAAATCCCGGTTCGTGAAAGTGTACGCGGAATGTGTGAGTTCTTTGGGTTCGATCCTTTGTATGTGGCCAATGAAGGGAAAATTGTTTTTATCGTTGCTGAAATAGATGCCTCTCAAATTTTATTAAATTTACAGAAGAACGAGTATGGGAAAAATGCAGCTATCATTGGGACGGTTGTAAGTGAACACCCGGGGACGGTAGTTTTACAGACTAAAATTGGAGGGAAACGTATTGTTGATATGCTTTCGGGCGACCAATTGCCCAGAATTTGTTAAAAGAAAATTATGCACGAATTCTCAATAGCCCTATCAATTATTGACATTGCTGAAGAAATTGCAACGAAGGAAAAGGCAGATCAGATACAATCTATCGATATTGAAATTGGCGCATTGTCGGGCGTAGTTTTGGATGCTTTGAAATTTGCATTGAAAATAACAGTGGAAGGGACCATTTTGGGCGAAACACAAATAAACTTTTTCCCAATTTCCGGAAAGGCCGTATGTAACGATTGCAATCTCAGGTTTGAGACCAGTGATTTACTAGCCATTTGTCCGGGTTGTGGTGGGGGTACCCTGGAAATTATTGACGGGAAACAATTGCGGGTTAAATCTTTAACAGTATAATAAAAACAAAAAGTTATGTGCGATACTTGTGGCTGCGAAGAAAACGACAATGTTAGAATTTATAAACCGGGACAAGACAATTTGGAACATCACCATCATTCCCATGACCATACTGTTCCACATCATCATCCTGGCGAACACCAGCATCGGGAAATCTCAGTTGAAACAGACATTCTTTCAAAGAATAATTTGCTGGCAGAACGCAACCGGGGATTTTTTGAAGCCCTGGATATTTTCGCCATAAACATGGTAAGTTCACCGGGATCGGGCAAAACTTCCATTATTGAGAGAACAATTGCTGAAATCAGCGACCAACTAAAATTTTATGTAATTGAAGGCGACCAGCAAACTGCAAATGATGCCGAACGCATTCAAAAAGCGGGAGCAGAAGCTGTACAGATAAATACCGGAAACGGTTGCCATTTGGATGCGGACATGGTAAACAAAGCAGCCAAACAGCTGGCTCCTGAAAGTCATTCAGTTTTGATTATTGAAAATGTGGGGAATTTGATTTGCCCGTCGATGTTCGATCTGGGGGAAGGTAAACGTATAACAATTTTTAGTGTTACGGAGGGGGATGACAAACCAGCCAAGTATCCAACCATTTTTCATACTTCTCATGTTTGTATAATCAACAAAACAGATCTTTTGCCTTACGTTGATTTCGATATTGAAAAAGCTAAAAATCTGGTAAAAAGGTTAAATCCTGAAATGGAATTTTTTGAAGTTTCAGCAAAAACCGGAGAAGGAATGGACGAGTGGTACAATTGGCTAAAGTCTCAACACCAACAAGCTGGCATTCAAAGGATAACAAGTCTGCAAAGAGGCACTAAATAGGGACACAAAAAAACCGAAGGTCGATTTCCTCCGGTTTTCTAAATTATTTTTGGAATAAAAACTATCTTGTTTTCCCGTAAAGCGGCCCATATGCGCCGCACGCACGGTAATCAGCCCCCTCTTTGTCCATGCCGAAAGCATTCCAGGCAGCCGGTCGGAAGATTTTCTCTTCCGGCACATTGTGCATGCAAACCGGGATCCTCAGCATCGAAGCCAGCGAAATCAGATCGGCGCCAATATGGCCGTAGCTGATGGCCCCGTGATTGGCCCCCCAGTTGGCCATTACGCTGTAAACATCGGCAAAGGCGCCTTCTCCGTTCACGCGCGGGGCAAACCAGGTAGTCGGCCAGGTCGGGTCGGTGCGCTGATCCAGGGTATCGTGAACTTCACCCGGCAAATCGATAGTCCATCCTTCTGCAAGTTGCAGAACGGGACCAATCCCTTTTACAATATTTACCCGGCTCATGGTAACCGGCATCTCTCCTTCGGTTTTAAAGTGGGAAGAAAAACCGCCTCCGCGGAAGTAACCGAGGTTGCCGTGTGGCCAGTCGGTCGCATCCAGACAGGCCTGCGCTTCTGCCTCGGAGATCTCCCAGAAGGGTTTCATGACCGATTTGCCCTCTTTTTTCTGCTTGCCTGTAGCATCAAGTGTGGTAGACCCTGAATTAATCAAGTGGATAATGCCATTGGAGGCCTTTCCTGCCAGTTTATGCCCGGTAACCCGCTCAACTGCAACCGGGCTCCAATAAGTACGTACATCTGAAAATATCTGGGCGGTATTGGTCAGCAGATGGCCGAATAACATGGCAACCCCGTTTAAACAGTCGTTCTCGGTAGCGAATACAAATGCCTCACGAAGTCCGTTCCAGTCGAAAGAGGAGTTCAAAATGGCCTCCATGAAATCGCCGTTGGGAAGGTGATCCGTCCAGGCGCGCTGTCCCTGGAACCCGCCAAAAATGGCGTTGTGACCAAGCGCTTCTTCGCCAAAGCCCAAAGCCTTCAATTTCGGGTTACCAATCATCAGGTCGCGGGCAGCCAGGGTCATTTTGACCACCATCTCCCACTCCCAGTCTTTGCGTTCGCGGGTTGCCTGTTTGGCCGGATCGTTGACATCCTTCCCTTCCTTGCAGTTCTTTTTGACCCAGGCCAGGGCTTTTTCAAACTCAGCCTTGTCGTAGATACCGCGTTCGGCACGACGGATCAATTCAGACATGTCAATGACCTCCGTCCTGACACCCAGATAATCCAACAGAAACTCCTGGTCCACATAAGAACCGGCTATCCCCATCGACATCCCGCCAAGGGAGAGATACGATTTATTTTTCATCTGGGCCACCACCAACCCGGCCTTGACAAAGCGCAAAATCTTCTCTTTGACATCCGCAGGAATGGTCGTATCATTTTTATCCTGGACATCATGTCCATAAATTCCGAAAGCAGGCAATCCTTTCTGGGCGTATCCGGCCAAAGCCGCAGCCAGGTAAACCGCGCCGGGACGTTCGGTGCCATTGAAACCCCAGACAGCTTTAGGCAGCAGCGGATCGGTGTCCATCACTTCCGTACCATAGCACCAGCAGGGAGAAACAGTCAGCGACACGCCGACACCCGAGCGGGCGAATTTCTCAGCGCACATGGCAGCTTCGGCCACACCGCCAATCGTTGAGTCAGCGATCACGCATTCGACCTTCTCCCCGTTAGGGAAACGAAGGTTTTCGCTGATCAACTGAGCGGCCGCTTTGGCCATATTCAGGGTTTGATTTTCGAGGGATTCCCTTACTCCCTGAAGCCGGCCGTCAATAACGGGCCGGATACCTACTTTGGGTAGATCGCCAATTAATCTGTTTGAAGCCATCTTTTGAATGTAAATTATATATTTCTATCAATTGTTTGATTTGTCCGGCACAAAACTCCTTCGTGTAACTTTGTGCGCACTTTGAGTACTTTGTGGTTAGGTTTTTTACCACAATGGTCTCAAAGGTTTTCACAAAGGTCCTCCAAGAAAATTCTTTCCTTCCCAATACCTATCTCCAAATATAAAGGGAAGCCGTAAATTTAGCTACTTTAGATTAGAAACGGCATCCCCCTTCTTCAAAAAGTAGTCCTAAAATTCTTTTTTCTCTCTTTTTTGCCTTAACTTACTTGTACCAATTTATGGTTAAAGTTACAGGCAATGTCTCCACTATTTCCTCCCGAAATTATTAAAAGTAGTTCAGAAAACTACTTTTCGGAACAAAGCACCTCCAGCCGGATCATCTATCTATCTGTGATGCTGCTTTTAATCGTTGCCATCGGACTGTTGCCTTTCATGAAAGTTCAGGTCACGACACAAAGTGAAGGGGTCGTGCGTTCCGGGAACGAAGAAAATCCAATCACCCCGGTGGTCTCCGGTGAAGTTGTTTCTTGCAGGATTTCCGAAAACCAGGTCGTCGGTAAGGGCGATACATTATTGGTATTGGCTACCGACCGGATTGATCAGGAGATGAAGTTACTGGCCTTCCGACAAGTGGAAGAAAAGGTGCAGCTTGCCGATTTGAACAAGTTGCTCACCGGGGAAACAGAGGGTTTGCATTCTGCCCTTTACCGTCAGGATTACGCCGGCTATGCGGGCAGGCGAGCAGAACAAAAATCACAATTACAACAAGCTGAGAGCGAGTATCTTCTGGCCGAAACTCTTTACAAAAAGGGAATTACCCCCAAACATGATTTTGAAAAAGTCACCCATCAATTTCAATACGAAAAAGATAAGTACAACTCAATTCAGGCACAACAGTTCACCCTTTGGCAAGGAAAACTGAAAGAAACGATTTTGAACCTTGCTGATTTGAAGACAAAAATTGAACAATTGAACAAAGAAAAAGAGCAGTATTGTCTCACCGCTCCGATTGCAGGCACAATAACCGGATACAATGGAATCAAGCCCGGAAATTTTATTGCCCCCAACCAGCAGATTGCGCGGATCGCTCCTGAGAACGACCTGTTAGTGGAGTGCCTTGTCTCCTCTTCCGATATCGGTTTGATTAATCAGGGTATGCCGGCTTCCTTTCAATTTCACGCTTTTAACTACAATTTGTGGGGTGTGGCAACCGGGTCGGTCAACGAAATCTCCAACAATGTGGTCAGCATCAACAACCGGACTTTTTTCAGGATCAAATGCCAGCTGGACCAGCGCTTCCTACAATTGAAAAACGGGACCACAGGAAACCTGAGAAAGGGAATGACCCTGACCGGTAGGTTTAAAGTTGCCGACCGAACTTTGTTTCAGCTTTTGTATGACAAAGCCGACAACTGGCTAAATCCAAAACGCAAAAAGGGATGAAGACAAAGATCAAACAACGCGACATCACCGATTGCGGGGCAGCCTGTCTGGCATCGGTAGCGGCCCATTATCACATGGGCATTCCGGTATCGAAAATCAGGCAAATGGCTGGTACCGACCAAAAAGGAACCAATGCCTGGGGACTGATCAAGGCAGCCGAGAAACTTGGCTTTACCGCCAAAGGGGTGAAAGGCGGCATAGATGCCCTACCGGGAATCCCGTGCCCGGTCATTGCCCACGTGATCGTCAACAAAGTCCTGCTCCATTTTGTAGTCATCTACAATTTGACAAAAAAAGGTGTTGAATACATGGATCCCGCCGACGGTGAAATACACAAAACTTCGTTGGAAAAGTTCGCAGAAATCTGGACCGGCGTACTGATCCTGATGGCGCCAGGGGTGGCCTTCCTGCCTAAAAATGATAAAGTTTCCATCTTCAGCAGGTTTCTCTTTTTACTTGAGCCCCATTGGAACATTCTGGTCCAAGCTCTTTTGGGGGCTGTCGTTTACACTATTTTGGGTTTGTCCACTTCTATTTACCTACAAAAAATAACCGATTTTGTGTTAGTCGACCATAACACCAATTTATTAAACCTTTTGAGTATCATCATGCTCATTCTGATACTCTTCCAGCTCTTCATCGGTTATGTAAAAAATATTTTCGTACTGAAAACAGGCCAGAAAATCGATGCCCGGTTGATCCTCGGTTATTACAAACACCTTCTTAAACTGCCACAATACTTCTTTGATTCGATGCGGGTAGGAGAAATCATCTCCCGAATCAATGACGCGGTCAAAATCAGGGCGTTTATCAACGACACGGCCATCACCTTGCTGGTAAGCCTCTTCATCGTTATTTTCTCTTTTGTACTGATGTTTATCTACAGCTGGAAACTCGCCCTGATTGTGTCGGTTGTAATTCCTTTGTACGCGCTGATCTATTTTATTACCAACAAGCTAAATAAAAAAAGAGAGCGGAAACTAATGGAAGATACGGCCGATTTGGAAAGTCAGTTGGTCGAGTCGCTCAATTCTGTCCGAACGATCAAAGAGTTTGGATTGGAGGCTTATTCCAATCTAAAGACAGAGGTGAGGTTTATTAATCTGCTCCGCTCCATCTACCGTTCTACCACCAACAGCCTCTTTTCTTCTACCGGAACGGAACTGATCAGCCGTGTTTCGACGATCGTCTTACTTTGGGTTGGCTCCTATTTTGTGATGGACAGGACCATCACACCCGGCGAGTTGCTCTCCTTTTATGCCATCGTGGGTTATTTTACCGGACCGGCATCTAACCTGATCGGGATGAACAAATCGATCCAAAATGCCCTGATTGCTGCCGACCGGTTGTTTGAAATCATGGATCTCGATCAGGAAGCAGATGAAAATAAAATCGAAATACCGCGTGAGAAAATTGGCAATATCGAATTCCGCGGGGTTAGTTTCAGTTACGGTACCCGGACCGATGTTTTTGATCATTTTTCCTTTCGTATAAAAAAAGGGGAGATTACCGCAGTGGTTGGGGAGAGCGGCTCTGGCAAAACAACCTTAGTTGCCCTGATCCAAAAATTGTATCCCATTACAGGAGGTAATATTTCGTTAGGAGAGTATAACCTGAAGCACGTTTCAACCCACAGCCTGCGAAAATTAGTAGGGGTTGTACCCCAGCGGCTGGACCTGTTTACCGGAACTTTACTTGAAAATATTGCAGTTGGCGAATTCTCCCCCGACCTTACCAGGATCATGGATATCTGCCATTCGCTGGGAATGCAGGCATTTATTGAAAAGTTGCCAGCCGGTTTCAACAGCTGGATCGGAGAGAACGGCACCACCCTTTCGGGAGGTGAGAAACAAAGGGTTGCCATAGCCCGCGCGCTTTACCGGGATCCGGAAATCCTCCTCTTCGACGAGGCTACCTCCTCCCTCGACAACGAGTCGGAGCAGTTTGTGCAGGAGACCATCCGTCAATTGAAAGCTAAAGGAAAAACCATTCTTGTCATTGCCCACCGGTTGAGTACTGTTATCCAGGCAGATCATATTGCAGTAATGGAAAAGGGTTTGGTTGTGGAAGAGGGTAATCACCAGACCTTATGGCAACAACAGGGAAAATATTTTAAAATGTGGCAGAAACAACTACCATTTTTAGGCGAAGATGGTTGGAGCCAAATGAATTCCTTCGCAAAAACCTCCTGTCATGAAGCTGGTTGAACATTTTGACCGTATCAAAAAAATGAACCGGTTGATCAGATTGGGCTCTACAGGTACACCTGCTGAATTTGCAGGATTCCTGGGGATCAGCCAAAGCCATCTTTTCCGTTGCCTTCATGAAATGAAACTGTACGGCATGGACATCCGCTACAGTCGTGCAATTAAAACTTATTACTATGGAAATGACAACGAACTAACAATCAACTACTCTCTAAAATTAATCTCCGGGGCCAAAGCGAAAGAAATTATTGGTGGCATGAAATTACTGACTTCTTCTTACCGCGAAGGACTCAAAGTAAAGCACAAAGGAATACACAAAGTAATTTACTATTAAAATGAATATCGAAGAAATTTTCAAGATTACTTTGGATTGCAGTTTCCGCGTTCACTCTTCACTTGGTCCAGGATTATTGGAAAGTGCTTACGAAGAAGCTTTGTATTTCGAACTTAAACGAGCTGGCTTATTTGTAGAAAAACAAATACCCTTGCCTTTGATATACAAAGAAGTAAAACTTGAAATTGGTTATCGAATTGATCTATTGGTAGAAAATGTGGTAATTATAGAAATCAAATCAATCGAGCAATTAGCAGATATACATCTTGCACAAGTACTTACTTATCTAAAACTGTCGGGGTGCAAATTAGGCTTATTGGTAAATTTCAATGTACTTCATCTAAAAGAAGGAATCAAACGCGTGATTTTGTAATCACATATTCCTTCGTGCCCATTGTGCATCCCTTCGAGTCCTTCGTGGTTAAATTAAAAATCACATCTCCTTAATCATCTTCCCTATGATTTCACGGAATTTTTCAATATCCGATTCAGGCAGCACATTGAGCAGCCTGGCCTCACACTCCTGCCGGCTTTTATCGATTTCAGCCCTGATTTTTTTCCCATTTTCTGTCAGACATAAGGTAATGGCACGCCGGTCCGTTTTATCGACATTCCGATCAAGATAGCCATCCACCACCAATTTCTCAATGACCCTGCTGATCCGGGAAGCGGATAAACCCATGTTTTTAGCCAGCTCAGGACTGCTGATGCCGGTACACTGATCCAGGGCACTGAAGAAAAGCAACTCTGACTGGGACAGATTTAAATGTTCCATTAACTGATAATCTATGGCAGCACACTTCTTCTTCATTTCATACACCAAACTCAGAATTTCTTTCCCCTTTTCCATCGTCAAAAATATTTTTTTGCAAAACTACAAATAAGTCAACTATTTACAAAGGCATTTTATGCTATTAGCAAATATTTTTATTGAAATTTTTTTTTATTGAAAAATAGTATTTACTTTTGTATCGAAATAATTGCTAATAGCAAATTAATAACAATTAAAATATCGTATTATGGCACTTGAACATTTAACAATGGATACATTCAAAGAGAAAGTATTCAATTTCGAAGCTAACAAGGATTGGAAGTTTGAAGGTACAGCACCAGCCATCATTGATTTTTATGCAGATTGGTGTTCACCCTGTAGATTGGTTGCACCGATCCTGGAAGAACTGCAGGCAACGTATGGTACTAAACTGAATATTTACAAAGTAAACACCGAAGAACAACAAGAGTTGGCCGGCATGTTTGGTATTCAAAGCATTCCGTCTCTCCTGTTTATTCCTCTTGAGGGTCAGCCACAAATGGCCATGGGCGCCCTTCCAAAAGCAACATTTATCAGTGCAATTGAAGATGTCCTGAAGGTATCAGCCAACTAAACTGAAACAATTTCAGATCCGCTTCGTACCAAAAAATGATTGATATGATTCTCAGTTGTCACATGAAATACTCCAGAGTGAATATACACACCAACCGAAAATGATTATGTGGGTATTCCATCTGGCAATTAAAAATCAAATTATGAACAGATGAATTATGCCAATCAAAGTATTCATAATCAATCACAAAAGTCCCATTTATGAAGCAAGAGATTAATCTTTCCTGGAAAAAGGGAATGGCCTTTGAAACAGAACTTTTTGGACACAAACTCACGATAGACGCTGACCAATCAAATGGCGGACAAAATCTTGGACCCAGACCAAAACCTCTGTTAATGGTCGCCCTCGCAGGATGTACCGGCATGGACGTTGTCTCCATTCTGGAAAAGATGAGGGTTGAACTCGCCGACCTGAATGTTCGGGTTGAAGGGGAAGTAACCGAAGAGCATCCAAAACAATTCACCTCACTCCACATTATTTACGAATTTTGGGGAAAAGACCTTCCGATGGAAAAACTGGAGAAAGCAGTTTCATTGTCAGATGAACGCTATTGCGGCGTATCGGCTACACTGAAAAAAGGAATTCCGGTCACACATGAGATTGTAGTGCACGATAGATAAACACTTAGATTTAGTTTCAAAGTTTTGTAACGACAAAATGGCCATTGTAGAAATACACATGGCCATTTTTGCATATTGAGACCCTCCCTCTTCTATAAATGTTTGAAAGAAATCTACGGTTTGAAATTATTTTCATTTAACTGTTTTGGAAATTCAAATAGTTCTTTACTTTTGCTGACAGTTTAAAATCAAAATAATGATTACTCTTACAAATTACAGGGGCTCGAACTGGCTTTGGCGTGGCTTCATGCAAGATGCGTGAGCGGTATACCTGTAATTAAACCATAAAGGGGATATGTCTGTTTACGCGGCATCTCCCCTTTCCTTTTTAAGTTGAACCCAAAATCAAAAAACAAAAAAATGCAAAAGAAAATTTATCTCGACGAATCGGAAATGCCGAAACAATGGTACAACCTGGCTGCCGATATTAAAATGTTGCCCCCACTTGGCCCCAACGGCAAACCCATCTCTCCTGAAATGCTCGCACCTGTCTTCCCCATGAACCTGATCGAACAAGAGGTGAGTACTGAACGCTGGATCAACATTCCGGAAGAAGTACAGGAAATGTTGAAAATATGGCGGCCAAGTCCGCTAATCCGGGCTTTTGAACTGGAAAAGGCGTTGGGCACACCGGCAAAGATTTTCTACAAAAACGAAAGTGTCTCGCCTGCAGGAAGCCACAAACCCAATACTGCCGTCCCACAGGCATGGTATAACAAACAATTTGGTATCAAACGGATCACCACGGAAACCGGCGCCGGACAATGGGGCAGCGCACTCTCTTTTGCCTGTGCCTTAATTGGCGGCATCGAGTGCAAAGTATTTATGGTAAAGGTAAGTTACGAACAAAAACCTTTCCGTCAGGTATTGATGAACACCTGGGGAGGAACATGTGTCTCCAGTCCAAGCACAGAAACGGCCGCAGGTCGTGCGGTCCTGGCACAATTCCCGGATACACCCGGAAGCTTGGGCATTGCAATTTCCGAAGCCATCGAAGCGGCCGTGACCGACCCTACCGGGAAAACCAGGTACGGACTGGGTTCCGTTCTCAACCACGTGATGCTGCACCAAACAATCATCGGGTTGGAAGCAAAGAAACAGTTAGCCAAAGTTGGCATCAAAAAACCGGACATCGTGATTGCCTGCTGTGGAGGCGGGAGTAATTTTGCAGGACTTGCCTTCCCATTTATACAGGACAAAATCAATGGGGCAGACATTGAAATCATCGGTGCAGAGCCCTACTCCTGCCCGACTTTGACAAAAGGTACTTTCATGTACGACCACGGCGACATCGCCAAAATGACCCCCTTATTGCCAATGTACAGTTTGGGACACAACTTTATCCCAGCCCCGATTCATGCGGGCGGATTGCGTTACCACGGGATGTCGCCACTCGTCAGCGCGGCGGTAAAAGAGGGCTATGTCACACCAATCGCCATTCATCAATCTGAATGTTTTGAAGCAGGATTGTTGTTTGCCAAAACAGAAGGGATTGTACCGGCGCCTGAAAGCAACCATGCCATCGCTGCAACTATCCGCGAAGCGAAGAAAGCCACAGCCGAAGGAAAAGAAAAAACAATCATTTTCAATCTCTCCGGTCACGGGATGATGGATCTTTTGGGTTATGAGAAGTACATGAAGGGACAACTTTCAGATTACGAACTCTCCGATAAAGAAATAAGTGAAAACCTGCATCAGATGGACGGTTA
>JAMDDG010000080.1:13515-19510 GCA_023488865.1 Bacteroidota bacterium
TTCGAAATGACTGTCTGCTTACCAAGCCCTACTTTATAAAACATACAAATCAAACCGTAACCAACAAAATAAAAATAGTAAAAAAACTTAACTTTGCGAAAAAATAAGCCATGGACAAAAGACAAATTGAAGTTGCCAAACAGTTGCTGGCAATCAACACCATAAAGATACAACCCGACTCCCCATTTACCTGGGCTTCAGGGTGGAAAGCCCCCATCTATTGCGATAACCGTAAAATATTATCCTATCCGGCGACCCGTTCTTTTATCTGTGATGAATTTACCCTATTGGTCCGGGAGAAATATCCTCAGGCAGAAGCGATTGCAGGGGTTGCTACAGGCGCCATCGCCCACGGGGTACTGGTTGCCGAAAAATTAGGACTTCCGTTTATCTACATCCGTTCCGCCCCAAAAGGCCACGGGTTGGAGAACCTGATCGAGGGCGATATCCCGCAAGGGACCAAAACCGTGATCATCGAAGACCTGGTATCAACCGGTTCCAGCTCCTTACATGCGGCAGAAGCTGTTCGTAATTATGGGGCAGAAGTATTGGGTATGCTGGCTATTTTCACCTACAATTTTCCGCATGCCGCCCAAAATTTTGAGGCTGCCAAAATAGAGCTGACCACACTCAGCAACTACAATGTATTGCTAAAAATTGCTTTTGATTCGGGCGAGATCAACGAAGCGCAACTGGAAAGTCTCAATAATTGGAGGAAAACACCCGAGACCTGGGGGAAATAAGAAGATATGAGCCATATAACCGCTCTGTTAAACAGCACTTGCATTTTTTCAAATGGATTGATTAAATTTGTAAAAAATCAAGGTTATGACAAACTTAGCGCTGAAATATAATTTATTGGACCCCTCTTCCAAAAAAGAGGTTCTTGATTTTATGGAATTTTTATTGGCAAAGGAGACAAAGTCAAAGAACCCTGTTAAAACTGATTATAAAAAGAAAATATTAAAGGTTTCAGTATGGGATGATTCAGATTTTGGCTTAATAAAATTGTGTAAAATACATGGCTACTAACTTTAAACACTCTGGCCGATAAAATTAAGATGGGAATAGAAAAATATACGAGCGAACCGCGCAAAATAGACTTTCCACAGGAATTGGTGTTTTCCAAACTCTCCAATCTGAATAACCTGGAGCAGTTTGTTTCGGCCGATAAGATTGAAGAGCTTAACAAGAAAGGGGTCGACACCAAAGGTTTTAAGGTCGAAGATTTCTCCGCCTCCGAAGACCATTGCAGTTTTACCATCAGTCCGGTTGGAAATGTCGGAATAGAGATCGTTGAACGCGAACCGTTCAAAACCATCAAATTTCAGGGAGAGAAATCCGTACCTTTTCCGGTTACTTTATGGGTACAACTCGCTGAAATTGATGAAAACAACTGCAAAATAAGGCTGACCCTCCATGCCGAACTCAACATAATGATCAAAATGATGGTGGGTAAATACCTTGAGACGGGTATTGAGAAGATGACGGAAATGCTGACGACCATAGATTATTCAACGGAGTAAGTGACTATAGTGGACCAAAGTGACCAAAGTACTTAGCCCTAATCTGGGTTAACAGGTATACCATGTCTCATGTTTTATGTCTTATGTCTTATGTCTCATATCTTATGTCTCATATCTTAAAATTCACAATCGCCAATCTCCGGAGTCCCAAACTTTAGTCACTTAAAAGAAACCTCCTTGAAGTAAAATCCCCTTACCTCCCCCGTTCTGGCTTCAATTTGCAATCTCCCATCCCCCTCAATCCCGATTATCCTTCCTTCAAAATCCGAATCCTGGTCTCTGTATTTGGCCCAAATCCCCTTGCGGTAAAGAAGTTTGCCATAGTCGTGCTGAAGAATGAAATAATCCCCCCTGATCAGGGACCGGTACCTGTTGTCAAGACAAGCGCACAGATCGGTCAGCATCAAAGGAAGTTCATACGTCTTACCTGTCAGATTTTTTAGGGAGACCGGATTTGGAGCGTCTGAGACAAAAACCTCCTGGTTGATATTCAATCCGATGCCTGCAAGCGCTCTTGAGAACTTCCCCCCTGCAATGGCTGTCTCAATCAATATTCCGGCTATCTTTTTGTCATTCACATAGATATCATTTGGCCATTTGACCGACACATCGGATACAAACCGGGACAAGAAATCAGTCACACCCAGCGAGATTGCCTGTGAAATTGAAAATAGGTGTGAAGGTGCAACACCTGACGGATAAAGCACTACCGTGAATGTCAGGTTTAATCCGTCTGCGCTCTCCCACGAGGATTGCCCCTGCCCCCTGCCCGACTGCTGACAGGCAGCCACAAAAACAGTTCCATCATTCAGACTTTTTGTCAGCAATTCCTTTGCGGCATAGTTATTGGTCGAATCCACACGATCCAGGTGTTCGATGGTTGATCCTATCATGGCAATGCAAAATAAATATTTTGGTAAAGTTAAGCGATATTGGAGAGATCAGTCACCTAAAGAGTTTTTTTGGAATCAGTTAAAACAACTATCTTTGTGTTTTTAGATCAATCTATGACCCAGAATGGCAATGAGAAAAGCCGGTTCGATTTAGTGGAGGCCATCGTGGAAGGCATCCGGCGAAAAAAAGGACTGGAAATCATCAACATCGATCTCTCCGCTGAAGGGGAAGCCGAATGCGACAACTTCATCATCTGTCACGGCAGCTCAAATACGCATGTCGATGCCATCGCGCGATCGGTTGAAGAGAGCGTGGAAGAACTGGCCTGCGAAAAAGTCTGGCGTCAGGATGGATTTCAGAATGCACAATGGATACTGTTGGATTATGTGAACGTGATGGTACACATTTTCCAGGAACCTTTCAGAAGGTTTTATGATCTTGAATCACTCTGGGGAGACGGCACTATTTATAACATTGAAGCTGATATTTAAGTTATGGCAGAAAAAAATCCAAATACAAAGGGCCCACAGCCCAACAAAACAAATAAGCCCCCAATGGGCAATTCCAACAAACCTTCCACATTCAAGTTTAATCCCATTTATATCTATGGGGCTATCCTGATAATAGTTTTAGCGATTCAATTTTATGGAACTGGCGGAAGGCCGGTAGAGACCAATTGGCAAGAGGTAAAAAATACGATGCTCAAAAATGGGGATATCGAGAAGATCGTTATCGTCAACAAAACTGAGGCAGAAATTTACCTGAAAGAAAGCTCTTACGATAAATACAAAGCAAAATTAGAATCCGGAATTTCAGCTCCTTCCAAAATGGGACCGCATTTTACTTTTAATATCGGTTCGGTCGATGTTTTTGAATCCAATTTGGAAAAAGCCCAGAAGGAAGTCGGGGAATCTTCACGGGTCATCCTGACTTACGAGACGCACACCAACTATTTTTCCGAGATCTTCAGCTGGATTTTCCCCTTGTTGATATTGGTGTTCTTCTACTTCTGGATATTCAAAAGGATGAGCAAGGGAGGTGGCGCCGGCAATATTTTCAGTGTGGGAAAATCCCAGGCCAAAGTTTTCGACAAAGAATCCAGGGTATCCACAACTTTCAAAGAGGTTGCAGGCTTGGCCGAAGCCAAACAGGAGATCCAGGAAATTGTAGAGTTTCTTAAAAACCCTGACCGTTATACCAAACTGGGTGGCAAGATCCCGAAAGGCGCCTTATTGGTCGGCCCTCCCGGAACAGGTAAAACGTTGTTGGCCAAAGCAGTGGCTGGAGAAGCAGAAGTACCTTTCTTCTCCATGTCGGGTTCCGACTTTGTAGAGATGTTTGTCGGAGTAGGGGCATCCAGGGTACGTGACCTTTTCAAACAAGCCAAAGAAAAATCCCCTTGTATCGTCTTTATCGATGAAATCGACGCCATTGGCCGCGCCCGCGGACGTAATCCCAACATGGGGTCGAACGACGAGCGTGAAAATACGCTGAACCAGTTGCTGACCGAGATGGATGGTTTTGACACTAATTCAGGTGTTATTATTCTGGCAGCTACCAACCGTGCCGATATACTCGACCGTGCATTGATGCGTGCCGGACGTTTCGACCGCCAAATCCATGTCGAACTGCCCGATATGATCGACCGCAAGGAGATCTTTGAAGTTCACCTGAGACCTTTGAAACTGGGCAAAGATGTGAATGTGGAGTTTTTAGCCAAACAGACACCCGGATTTTCAGGAGCTGATATCGCCAATGTCTGCAATGAAGCGGCACTGATTGCAGCCAGAAAGCTGAAAGAAGTGGTAGAAAAACAAGATTTTCTGGATGCAGTCGACCGGATTATTGGTGGGCTTGAAAAGAAGAACAAAATCATATCCGTCAGCGAAAAAGCGACGATTGCTTACCATGAAGCTGGTCATGCTACGGTTAGCTGGTTGCTGGAACACGCCCACCCACTGGTGAAAGTGACCATCGTCCCGCGCGGAAAAGCGCTCGGCGCCGCATGGTATTTGCCCGAGGAACGTCAGATTACGACCAAAGAGCAATTGCTCGATGAGATTTGTGCTACTTTAGGCGGTCGCGCCGCTGAAGAGCTGATCTTTTCTTCCGTTTCTTCAGGTGCCCAAAACGACCTGGAAAAAGTAACCAGGACCTCTTTCGCGATGGTCTCCTATTTTGGGATGAGCGATAAGATTGGTAAAGTTAGTTACTATGATTCGACTGGCCAGAGCGATTACTCTTTCACCAAGCCTTACAGCGAAAAAACAGCAGAAGTGATTGATGCAGAGGTAAATGTAATCATCAACAAAGAATACGAAAGAGCAAAAAATATTCTGAAAACCAACGCCGAAGGCCATAAGAAACTGGCAGAACTGCTTCTCGAACGTGAGGTGATCTTCACCGAAGATCTTGAGCATGTATTTGGTCCAAGACCCTGGAACAAAACCAAAGAAGAAGAAAAAGCGAAAGAAGTTATTGCTGCATCAGCAGAGGACAAGGATACTGTTGTATAACAGGAATATTGTATGGAAAAGAGTTGGAAAAAAATTTATTTTTCAGGTGATGAATTTAAAGTTTTGATTGCCCGGGATTTGTTGGCTGAGAGTGGCATCAATGCTGTGATAATGAATCAGAAAGATTCTTCTTATACTACTTTCGGGGATGTTGAACTTTACATTGAAGGACAGGATGAGAAGGAGGCCTTACAAATCTTGGATCAACTTATAAAAGGGGAAATTTGAAAGAAATTCAGAAAAGGAGCATCTCCGGACTGCTCTTTGCGACCGTTATATTGGGGGCCATCGTGCTTGGCCCATGGAGTTTTGCCCTCCTTTTTGGCCTGTTTTCGGTCTTTATCCTCCGGGAATTTTATAAGTTGTCAAAAACAGCGGGTATCTCACCTCAGAATAATTTGGGGATGGTTATCGGCGGACTCATTTATCTGCTTACTTTCCTAAATGCCAAAGGAATAGTTCAAATAAATCTAATCGGAATTAGCCTGTGTTTGCTCTTTGTTGTTCCCGCTGTTGAGCTCTTCAGGGCAAGGAAAAATTCACTCGAAAACATTGTTGTCACCCTTTTCGGGATTTTCTACGTTGCATTTCCTATCTCACTTTTCCATTTTTTTGTTTTTCCCGACTTCCCGTTAGAAGATAAATACGACCCAAGCCTGCTTATCTTTCTGTTTGTCCTGATCTGGACCTACGACTCCGGCGCCTATTTATTCGGGGTAACCTTCGGCCGTCACAGGCTTTTTGAAAGAATTTCCCCCAAAAAGAGCTGGGAAGGTTTTTTCGGCGGATGGTTTCTGGCAGTTGTAATTGCCTTTGGGATGAACCAACTGTTTCCCAGCTTTGAAGTGTGGTTTGTAATTTTACTTGCTACCATCGTAACAATTGCCGGAACCTTTGGCGACCTTATTGAATCGATGATCAAACGCAACTGGGGATTGAAGGATTCGGGCAAGTTTATGCCCGGTCATGGTGGACTGCTCGATCGGTTCGACAGCATTCTCTTTGCATCGCCTTTTGTCTACCTGCTGATCCACTTTTGGGGATAAACACAATTTCAAT
>JAMDDG010000080.1:19551-29653 GCA_023488865.1 Bacteroidota bacterium
GCTCATCAATTTAATGAATTAGCCATTTGCCGGCTTCCAGATTCGTAAAAAATCACTATTTTTGCGTAACACAAATAAAAAAGAATGAGGTTACACAAGGAGGGCTATTCGATAATTTCGGTAGCTATTATTATCTGGCTGGCTGTCAATTATTTAGTAGGACTAACAGGTGAAACGGCATTTCGTGTTTTCATTTTATTGTCCACCCTGCCCTTATTAATCCTTACCATTCGATTTTTCCGAAACCCTCACAGAAAAATTACTGCTGCTTCCAAATCGGTCTTGTCACCCGCCGACGGAACCATCGTTGCCATCGAGGAAACAACAGAAAATGAATATTTTAAGGACAAAAGATTGCAGGTCTCCGTTTTTATGTCAATTTACAACGTGCATATTAACTGGATTCCTGTACCCGGGGAAGTCACCTATTTCAAACATCACAACGGTCATTTTATGGCTGCCTACCTGCCAAAATCCTCAACTTTGAACGAAAGGTCCACTACCGTGATCCGGATGGCCGATGGTACCGAAGTTTTGGTAAGACAGATTGCAGGGGCAATTGCCAAAAGGATCATTACCTATGCAACAGTTGGAAAACAAGTTTCGCAAAATGATGAACTCGGATTTATCCGTTTCGGATCCCGCGTCGATCTTTTTCTGCCTGTCGGAACAAAAGTCAATGTTGAGCTTTGCCAGGAAGTAATTGGCAGTCAAACCATACTTGCAGAATTTTAAGAGACTGTTTAAATTTCCAACACAATAATTTCTGACGTATGATCAAAAAGCACATCCCTAATTTTATCACTTCGCTGAACGTTCTCTGCGGTAGTTTGGCAGTTGTCTTTGCATTGAACGAAGAACTGACAACCTCCGTTTTATTGATCATGCTGGCTGCTGTATTCGATTTTCTGGACGGAATGACCGCTCGGTTGTTAAAATCCTACTCCCCTATCGGGAAAGAGCTGGATTCGCTGGCAGACATGATTTCTTTCGGTCTGGCGCCTGGGCTTTTGATGTATAAATTATTGGAAATAAGCATTTTTCGAAATTATTTTCTACCCGAGCTGCAGCCTGAACTTACCTATTCACAAATATTGATTGAAGGAACCGCCTTTCTAATTCCTATTTTCTCTGCTTTGCGTTTGGCCAAGTTCAATGTAGACGAACGTCAAACCAGCTCGTTCATTGGTTTGCCAACACCGGCCAACGCACTGTTTATCTCCTCATTGGCCCTGATTCAGGAACATGGCACCCTTCCGGCCTTTGACAACTTTCTGCTCGGTACTCCTGTTTTACTGGTTATTACTATTCTTTTCTCCTATTTGTTAGTATCCGAATTGCCGATGTTTTCCCTGAAATTCAAAAACCTCAGCTGGAAAGGCAATCAGGTTCAGTATATCTTCATTTTCTTATCCGCCCTGCTGATTGCCACCCTCCAATTTTATGGTATCGTAGCAATTATTCCGCTTTTTATTGTGATTTCCGTTATTTTGGCACTAAAAAAATAAGCTCTATTTATTTTCGACTATTGCAATCTCCTCCTCCGTTAACCCATACAACTCATAAACCAACCTGTCAATCTCACTTTCCAATGCGCTGGTATCGGCTTTCGGGTCGGCTTGCTTGGCGGCGAGGATACGGTCAACAAGGTTGATGAAGGGTCGTTCCATTTCGTCATCTGGTACAGGTATTGGCAGATTTTCGAGAAATGCTTTCTTGTAGCGGTATTTACCAACCAATTCGCCACCAGCATAAAACTTCTTGAAAATAAATGTAACAGCTTTTGAATTGAGCAAAGCTGTCAAATATTTCAGCTTTTCGCCAGTAATGAAAAATACTGTTGCTTCGGGGTAGTAACCTTGTGTATCGTAATAAAACTGTGGTTCGCTTACTATTTCAGAAAAAACAATTTTTGGTTTTTCAATTTCGTCTATATAAGCACAATTCCTTAAGTTAGTCCAATGCTCACCTTTATCTAATCTTTTTTCCGCTTGTTCTTGAAATTGTATAAGATATTCATAAATACCTGGATATTCAGCGGGTACATCAATTCGTTTGATATTTTTACTTTTCAAACCATTGTGGGAATTGATTAACCAATAATCTGCAAAATTGCAATAATACCTTCTTGTGTCCCGACCTCGTAAAATTGGTTTTAATATATCTGTATTTTGGGGGTCTTTTTCAATTAATTCTGTTTTTGTTTTTCCATCAATTATAAATGCTTCGTTGTAACCAGTTAATATTCCTCGGTAGTATTCTAAATTCCAATTTTTTAGAGGCTTGCCAACTTTTTCAAATTTATCTTTAATGAATACATCAGAGGATTTGGCAATTGCCCAAATTCCATCAGACAATTTATTCGCTATAATGGCATGTTCAGCCACATAATCCGTAATGGAAATGTCGGGTTTGTAGAATTCATCATTAAACTGAACTGTTAAAGTTTCTCTTGCATTTTGCGATTTTTGAATGGTTAGAATGTTAGAGTGAACTATGGCATTTTCAAAAATCATGGTTTGCCCAAAATCAACCAACAAAAGCGGATTAGCTGACACAAAAAACTTTCTTAAACTCTTTCCGTAACCTGCCCGCATCCATTTGTTCGAAGTTATATAAGTTAAAAAACCATTGTTACGAAGCAAAGAATAACCACGTTCATAGAAAAGAGAATAAATATCACCGGTACGTTCGAAGGTTTCAAAATTCTGGTTTTTAAGTTGTTCGGCAAGTTTTCCACCTTCTTTTTGCAATTGCACATAAGGTGGGTTCCCGATCACAATATCAAAATAACCCCCATTTTTAACTGGATTGACAGGTTTCAATTTTGATTCAATTTTGACTATTTTTTTATTCACTTCTTTTATAGCCGTATTGAGTGAATTAATTAAATAGGTAATGTTTTCAGGTTCTCTAGAGACGTTGGATATTTTATTTGTCACTGAGCCAAAAAGTTCGGCTATATTGTTTTTAATATTAATAAGCTCTGTTTCAATTATTGAAACCTGAAGGTTGGCTGAAATAAATTGTAGTTTTAATATTTCAGGTTTGTGGTTTTGCTTTAGAGAATAATTGATTGTTTCAATTTGTTTGTTAATGGCCTCTATCTGAAGGTTCAATGCTGATATTTCAGAACTTTGAATATTGTTTTTTTGTACAAAAATATCTGACGATATTCCGAACATCCATTCAGTATCGAAGAACGGAGAACTGGCGTTTTGGTCGTAAGGGTTCCAATCGGCTAATTGGCGGGCATCTTCGGGGGCAAAATCGCCATTTCGATCCAATAAATTGGCCAGCTTTTCACGGAGTTTTTTGTCTTCATCGCGGCACTCTTTCTTTTGTTTGGCGGTGCTGGCCAGGAAGTGCCTGTGGCGTGTCTGCATCAATTCGTTGCGGGTCACCTCTATTTGCGGATCTTCAAACAAATTGAGCTGCGCCTTTTGGGGTGTCAGCCCAATCAAAGTATTGGCCGCCACAAACTTGGTTTCGAGGTTGGGCAGCGGTTTAATGCCATAATTATCGGCGCTGTCACCGTTGGGTATTTGCTCACAGATTAGCGAAATAAAGAACCGCAACTTGCTAATTTGAACTGCAATAGACTGGATGTCGATGCCATAAATGCAGTTTTCGATCAGGTAGAGTTTCAGGTCGTAAATCGAGATATTGGCCGGAATGGGCAGTCGTTCGATAATTGCCAGCATCCGGTTCAATATGCCCATCGGAAAAGCACCCGAGCCACAGGCAGGGTCGAGGATTTTACATGCCTTCAGAGATTTAAAGATGTCGCTCTTTTGCTGGTCGGTTAGGACAATTGTTTCGTCGTTGTGGTTAATCAACTTGCGGTATTCGGCTTCGAGCTCTTCGCCCACGGTCCGTTTCAGGTGTGCCACCAGACTTTCGTCTACCATGTATTGTACTATTTCGCGAGGCGTGTAGAACGAACCCGACTGTTTGCGGGCCGTTTCTTTCGTTTCGGGATTGTAAGTTCCCAACAGATTTTCAAATACTTTGCCCAACAATTCGGGATCGAGCGCTACCTCCACATCGAGCGGCGAGTTCTCTTCAATGGTAAAATTGTATTTGTTCAGGATGGAAAGGATACCTTTTACAGGATCGAAAAACAGGATATTCGGGAGAAAAGCCCGAGATTGCTTGTCTCTTCTCCGGCTAAATCCATCGCTGTAAATAATCTTCCCCTTGCTGTCGGGTGTGTCTTTATCCAGGCATTCAAACAAACCTCCGTTCAGAGAAGGGACTTTGCTGAAGATTTGGATAACCTCTTCTTTCGGAACGGAAAATTCGTCGGCATACCTGAAAAGTGTTTTTATGCCATACTGTACTTTGTTTTCGTAGAAACCACCATCGACAGCAAAGTCGCGCTCTTCAATTTTGTTGTTCAGGGTGGCAAAAAAGAGATTTTGTAAAATAGCCCTGTAAAAAGTATCCTGCTTATTATCTGTTGCCTCGAAATTCTTCAGCAACGATTTTAGTTGGTCAACTTCGAACAGGAGATCAGGTACCAATTTCTTTTGTTTGATAAACCACACGAACATCAGGCGGGTGATCAGCCGGATTAAATGCTCTTCAATTTTCCGGTCATCGTTTTCGGTACTCCGGTCGTTCGGAAAGGTAACGCCAATTTCATCGGACAATGCCCATTGGTACCAGGTAAAAAGCTCGTTGTAAAACTCTTTGGTAAGTACCTCCACTGAAAAGCGGTCGTGTAAATCTTTGGAATCCTTGACCCTGCCCTTCACGGAAAGGTATTTGGTTGGCGTATAGACTTTGGCGCCTTCTCCCAGTAAATAAGAGTAACGTCGAGGGTTGGAGTACGATTTGCGAACTTTATGCTCATCCAGCTCAACATCAATGGAGACCAGCGAAAAACGGTAGGTTTCGGGACTGTCAATGGGTACAAGCAAAACGAGCGCCTTGTTTTTTGTTGTCCGGTTGTACAGCAATTGAAAAGCCTCTTTCGACAAAGCTACCCGGGCATCGTGGGTAGAAGTGTGCAGCATCTCAAAAACCTCCAGTCCCAGCGATTTGCACTCTCCCAAGCGGGTTACTTTACGGGTGTAATTCGATTCGAAGTCGAGGGGTTCTACTTCCTCCAAAAAATCTTCGGGCAGGAATTGATCTAAAAACTTCAGGAACTCTGTACGATTGTAGGTTTGTTTAAAGTTGGTCATTTTTTAGGATTTGGTTCAGGTAATGAGTCTATGTTTTTGGCGTTCAGGGGTGTTACAATGCTTTTGCCGATGTTTGCCTCGATCTCTTTGCGGGTATTGCCAACGATCGAACCTCCACGGGCAGCTACCTTCCGGTTTTCAGCCAATGTTTTTGGTTTGTGTTCCTTCGATATTTCGGCGGTAGTGGCTTCGGCAAGTGTGTTGAGCGCCAATTCGAGGTTGGTCATATTATCACGAAGGCTCTCTTTCTTTAATCCTTTATATTGCTTGTATTCTTTTGTGGTCAGGCCCGACCATCCATGGGTAATAATATCGGTTAATGTGGCATATTCCTGGCCTTTTTGAACACCCCCCTGCTCCCACTCATCGGTAAGTTCTTTGCGTACTTCAATACTTTTGAGCCGCTGATTGATCCAATTGGTTGAGTATCCTTTCCGGTGGTAGTATTCCAGCATCCGGTCGATACCCAATTCGGGGTCGTCTATTTCGTCCAAACGCTCGCGGGCTATTTCGGCAAGCCACAGTTTAAATGGCTCAGCTTTAGGCGACGGGATGGATTGGATTAAGCGGAAAATCTGCTCTACATCGGCTACATCGGTTTTGTAAAACTTTCCATCGGCCGATTGCATTTTCAGTTGACTACAATTTGTAGCCAACTGACTTCCCTCTTTTTTGAGCCGTGTTTTCAATACGCTCCAGTACTTGCGGGGGTTTGGACTATCTGTTAATACTTCAACCACATCAACAATGGATAAATACCATTTCCCTTGCTCGTTGTCCCATACGGTACGAACTTTCTTATCTTCAAAGAGTTTTAGTGCGTTTTGATTAGTCATTTTGCAAAGATGTTTTATAATAATTCCTCCGATAAAATCAGCACTTCACTACCCATCTCTATTTCACCGGCAGTGTCAATCATCTTGTTGATATAACTTTGTTCGATTTCATCCGGCAGTGTTGCAAACTCTTTTTTGTTTAGTTTATTGATGAACCGCAAAGAGTGCCCCGATAAACCATCCATCTCAATCACTTTGGCAAGGTCTTTCAGGTAATCGTGGGTCACCATGTTCTCTTTGAGCATGGCATTTATCTTATCGAGGGCTTCACGTTTCGATTTCTCCACTTTATCGTCTTTGCTGTTTTGGAAAAGGTTTGCTTTCACACTTTGGTAGATGGTATCGTAACGATCAGAAACTTTGTGTGGTTGCTCAAAAACTGTGGCCTCGAAAAGTGAGATGGCCTGTTCGGGGGTGATTGCCATAACTCCTTCTGGTGATTCACCTATTTTAAAGACAAAATCATTGCCCTTTTTACCGAAAACCAGTACTCCTTGTGATGGCTTTTCAACCTTACGGCCAATTTTGGCACGGTGGGGGATGGCCAGCGCATCGCGGTAATACTCACTATTCATTAATGAATTAAAAAGTTCTTTGTAAGGAGTTTCCCACGAAAGCGTTTCAATGGCATTGAACTCTTTGTCGTACCGCTCTTTGAAATACGACCGAAGATCTTCATTTTTGGTTAGGATTTTTGTGTCTTCACCCATAATTGCGTGGATCATTGCCATTTTAAGTGTTGAAATCTCCCTGGTTCGAGTTTCCTTTTCGCCCACTTCGGTAGGAAAATAGTTGAAAATATGGAGTTCGTCAAAAACCTTTTTGTTAATCCGGTTGATCCGGCCAACCCGCTGAATCACCCTTGTGGGATTGTATGGAATGTCGTAATTGAATATTGCCCCTGCCCGGTGAAGGTTGTAACCTTCGCTTATAGCATCAGTAGCGATCAGCACTTTATAATCATCTCTTTGCATTTCCGGCTTTAACCCTGCATCAAAGTTGGACCGGATGGTCTCTTTGTTTGTGGGCGAAGCATCGGCAGAAGTATAGCTGAATATTTGCAATTTCTCCTCTTTAAGTTGATCGTTCAGGTAGTTAACCGTATCGGCAAACTCGCTGAACACAACTATTTTACGGTTTGGTTCTTTTTGCAATTTTTGCCGGATGATCTCTCTGAAAGATTCTAATTTAACATCTACAATCGGTTGATCGCGATTAAACCACTCCTTTTTAATGGATTTAAGTAGTTTGATATCAGCCAGAATATCTTCCCTGAAATCACCCCGAAGGTCAGCAAGCTCAATCTCAAACATCCCTTTTTGGGTGAATTTGTCGAACATCTCCGTCAACTCCTCATCCGTATTGTCGTTGGTCGATCTGTAAAAATCATCAACCGACGGCAGATAACCCTTCTTGTAGATAGGCACCTTTTTACGTTTATCCATCCAGGCAATAATCCCCTCCGACGAAATAATCATAAAATTGAGCGAGTTTTCAAAAGCCTTAACCGAACTCTCAAACCGCCTTACCAGGAGGTGTCGCATAAACCTTGATAAGTTTCGCTGGGTACCTCTAAACAAATTGTAGTCAAAACCTGCATCTTCGATCTTTTTCTTGATGGACTCTTTTTTCTTCTCGTTGATATAGGCAATTGGCTGGTAGCGTGCCGCTTTAAATGAGTTAGCTATTTGTGGTATTCCTTCGTCGTCTTCGGGCGGGGCAATCAGATTAAGCGTTCTGACGTAAAGTTCTTCCAGCTTACCGAGTGGATATTCCAACAGCTCGGGGTCGCCAACCTTGGCAAACTCTATTTTTTGAAGTTTGAGGTCGTTTTTATATTCTGTAATCGCCTCTAAATCTAAACGTGAACGGCGTATAACAAGTGGTGAAATAATAGCCCGTATTTTCCGGGCAATTTGATCTATCGCAGCCTTTAGTTCATCTGCATTCAACTTTTTCTTTTTTTGATCTTTTGTCAGGTCAGTATAGTCCTTGATCAAATTTCTAAACTCGCGCCCCAGGTTATCAACTGTTTTAAGTGTTGATTTTGATGGGATTTGAAAGAGCCGAACCATCGAATAAATATCCTGTGGTTTATTGTTGAATGGCGTAGCAGTGAGGAGCATCACCTTATTCCCCTGACAAAGTTTATGCAAATCGGCATAATCCTGGGTAAAGTCATTCCGATATTTATGCGCTTCATCGAGTATGATCAGCCATTTATCTTTTCCAGTTGAAAGGGTACGGTAGAAATCCAACGCTTTTTTAATGCTGCCACTGCTGAAAACGGTTGCCGCAAATTGAAATTCCGTTTTGTATTCGTTCCATTGAGGCACAAGGTGAGGAGGCGCTACGATAATGGTTTTCAGTCTGAGATTATGAGCTACAGCCGAACCAATGACACTCTTTCCAAGACCCACCACATCAGAAATGATGACCCCATTGTGGTTCTCGATGGTCGAAAGGGCCATTTTTACAGCATCGGCCTGATATTTAAGGTTAAGGTATTTACCGTCGGTAATTTCGTGGGCAGTCCGTACCTCTTTGCTATAGCTGATCGAAAAAAATTCTTGCAGTACCCTAAGGTAGAAAGCATAAGGTGAATACAGCTTTTCAAACCATGTTTTTTCAATAACCCCGTTTTCAAACTCTTTGATGTTATCCTTGTCTGCTATTACAATTGCATTTTCCCAAAGTTGTTCAAAAATGGCTTTACCCTCTTCATAATCTCCTTTCCCTCTAAGAATTGCATTCAACTCCAATCTGCCTCTTAATCCGGATACCGAAAGATTACTCGATCCTGTAATCAAAGAACCTGGATAAGTACCACATTCGTTAAAATCCCCTCGGTTCTCAAAAAGGTACATCTTTGCGTGGTTTGGTTCTTTGGTTTTGCGGATCTCTAAAGTGCCGTTTTTTATCTTCTCATAGAATACGCTGAACGCCTCCTCTTTGCCGGCACTATCAAAATAGTCGGTTTCATTAAAGAGTTCAACCAATGAAGTGAAGTATCCTTCTTTGATCTGTCCGCGAGACTTATTTATCAATGTATGGTAATCAACCTCTCTGACCCGGTTAATCACATCACGTTCGATATCCAGTCCAACCAATACGCGAAGAGGTTTGTCCGTAATCTTCTGATAAATTTCGGCAAATCCCGAAAAGTAGAAATACCCCACCAGGAAACAGGCATTATCACATTTGGGTAATATACCGTTAATTATTTCAGATAGAAATTTGGTTTGATTGGTAATGAAACTGCTTTGCATAGATCTATTGTTTGATTTCGTTTTCCCTACAAGGGCACAACTTCTTTGTACTACGGCTGATAATGAATGATAAAAATAATAATAAAGTCTGGATAATCCAGACTTTTCTCTACCGCAGATGTTCATTTCCCTACTGGATCCTGTTTTTATGTCATCAAATGTATTTTAAAAAACGCCGAGAAGAAAAAATCATTTTTTTCTGACATTTTGTATATCATATTGTAATTATAATAGAAATATGTATATTTGTCGCGAATTAAACGATCAATTTGAAATTTTAAACAAACAACAATATGTGCGGAATAGTAGGAATATTTGAGATTAAAGGCTCAGCAGAGCAGCAGCGGACCAAGGCTTTGGAGATGTCGAAGAAGATAAGGCACCGGGGTCCGGACTGGTCGGGTATTTTTGTGGACGAGCATGCTATCATCGCCCACGAACGGTTGGCGATTGTTGACCCCACATCGGGCCGTCAGCCCCTTTACAGCAAAGACAGAAACTTGGTTTTGGGCGTCAACGGCGAGATTTACAACCACCGCGAAATCAGAAAACAGCTCGAAGATAAATTCGAGTTCCAGACACAGTCCGACTGTGAAGTGATTTTGGCCCTTTACCAGGAAAAAGGGATTAACTTCATCGAAGATCTTAGCGGGATCTTTGCCTTTGCCCTTTATGACCGCGAAAAAGATTGCTACCTGATTGCGCGCGACCACATCGGCGTGATGCCGCTATACATGGGCTGGGATGAGGATGGACAGTTTTATGTCGCCTCCGAGCTCAAAGCGCTCGAAGGGGTATGTAAAAA
>JAMDDG010000194.1 GCA_023488865.1 Bacteroidota bacterium
GCCATCCGGTCCAGATTGGGCGTTTTGTACTGACTTGCCCCATAGCAACTTAAATCACCATATCCCATATCATCCATAAAAATGAGAACAATGTTGGGATTTTGTGGCTTTTCAGCCGGGAAGCTACATAACGGAAATGATGCGACTGCAATTCCTGTTAAAAACGATTGTTTCAATAAGTGTTTCATCTGTTTATAATTTTATTTTTGCTTTATTCCCCATTTTTTCAATAGCCATTCTGTCATAAGAACACTGTAACTTGCAAGTCCTTTAGCCGAAGGATCCTGTTCTTTAAATAATTGCTGAACAGCTGATTTCAGTTCAGGACTATTATCATTTACAGCATCGATGCTGTTCAATGCAAAGGTTCTGTCGTTCATATCATAGGTTACAGGGTCTTTTAAAATACGGGTATAAATTTTCCTTGCCAGTTCTTTCTCCCCCAGGCCATAAAGTGCTTCAGCTACCAGGGTTGCCACTGCTCCCGACTTATCTGCTGATGCTTCTTTTAGTGCAGGGATGGCTGCTCTGGCACTGTTTTTAAGGATCAGCAACCCTGTTGCCCCCCAATAGCGAATGGCGCTGTTATTATTCTTCAAATATAGAACAAAAGTATTCAGGTTACTTTCCCCGCCCAAAGTTGCCAGATCTGACGCCGCCATCAGTTTGTCAAAAGGACATGTCTCTGAACGCATATAGTCATACATCGATTTTCCCCCGATAAAATTCTTATATTCTGATTCCGGTACCAGGCCTACATCCCGGATTTTTCCCATCCAGTCTGTTTCAGCTTTACGCATTCTTTCCAGCACAGCTGTATATGCCGGGTCAGAGGCCAGATTTTTGATTTCCCAGGGATCATTTTCTGAATCGTAAAGTTCTTCTACGGGTTTTGTATGGAAGTATAAGCTTTGTAAAGCATTAGTCTTCCCTTCGTTAAAAGCATTCTCCCATGATTGCGCTGAAGGGGCTTTAAACAGATAGTTAACATGTTGCATGGTAATACGGAATGGCATGTAGTTTCTGATGTACCGGTACTCTTTGTCCCTCACGGCCCGCACCAGATCGTACCGTTCGTCCATGCGCTGACGGGACATAAAAGTATATTCCGGGCCTTTTGTTTTTTGGTTTCCCAAGAACGCATCCCCCTGCATATATTTTGGGATGGGGACACCTGCTATGCTTAACAAAGTAGGGGCAAGATCGACAAAGTTGATCAAGCGGTCTACTTTTTGACCCGGCCCCTTAGCAGGAAACAGGTTTTTATATTTCTCCGGTATCCGAATAATGAAGGGAATCTTCGTACCTGTTTCGTAAACAAAACGCTTGCTGCGTGCCAACACACCACCATTGTCGCCGTAATACATAACAATGGTATTGTCTGCCTCGCCGCTATTATCAAGTTCTTTGAGCAACGCTCCTACCTGAGCATCCATATCTTCAATTTTATCATAGTACTGGGCCCAGTCGTGCCGCATTTCAGGCGTATCGGGATGATAAGGCGGTAAAGTAACTTTTGCAGGATCGTGCCGCAACTTTTCAGTTGGCGTTTGTTTGTGGATACTGCTTTCATGACTTGTACCGAGGTTGAATACAGCGAAAAATGGTACCCCTTTAGGCCTGTTCTTGTAATGTGCCTTATTGCTGCTTTCATTCCAAATTTCTGACGGGATGATACCCGAAGTATTATAATCTGTTTTGGCATTGTTGGTACAATAGTAGCCAGCCTGACGTAAGTACTCCGGATAGGTATGCACCTCCGCTGATTTTGGATAAGTACTTCTCATGTTTTCATGACCATTCGAAGAAGCATAAACCCCGGTAATAATTGTATTCCTTGAAGGGGCACAAACTGCATTGGTACAATAGGCATGTGTGTATAAAAAGCCCTGGCTGGCCAACTTGTCGATATTCGGGGTAGTGGCAAAAGAGTTACCGTAACAGCCGGTAAAATACGCACTGTTGTCCTCGCTGACTATCCAGAGAATATTTGGTTTTGCGACCGGATTTTGCCGGGCACAACCTTGAAACGAAGTTGCCAACAAAGAAAGCGCAACATAATTAATTGACTTCATGATAATTATAATTTTTAAGTATGATTCCCAATTATTGTATTCTTCGGAAAACCAACCTACGAAGGTTCATGGCCTCGAAATGAGGAATTTGATCAGCTTTAATAACCAATGTAGTCTTGCCTTTGTCCATTTTGATGTTACCCAACGTGAAAGGAATCCAGCCCTTTTCGTAGGACTCCGCTCGCGGAACCCGGTCTAAATCGGCTCCCAACATAGGAGTATCGTTTGCTTTGGTCAGTTTTGTAATCAGTCGATTACGGCCTATTTTCAAATTTATCACTGACCCTACATCCTCGGGTGCACAGGTGTAATAAACCATTGCCTCAAAAAGCCCGGATTCAACTACTTCAACATTCCATGTGATGCTATCGGTTGTCTTTGTCCAATTGGTAAAAAAGGAGCTGTTTGGAAATTTGTTGGAGCGTTCAATTCCGCCATGTGCTTTACCATCACGTGCCGGCAACATGGATAAACGTTCTTTGGGATGTCCTAACAAGAAAGGACGAGTATCTTTGTGGGGTAATTCAGTCAGGATATTTTCGTTGTAATAAGCCAACAATTTTTTGAGTTTTTCAAACATTGCCGGGTTTGAAACGGAAATATCATTTTTCTGTTCCCGGTCGATCTTTGTGTTATAGAGTTGGCCTTCGCTACCCAATAGATAGTCTTGGACACGCACAGCGGTCTTGTTCCCCCAATGGCTAAAAAGGGTACGGTCAATGTTTCGATCCTCGTTGTTCAATAGTATTGATTTCAGGCTTACTCCATCCAACGGCTTATTGTACAATGGCGGTTTAACTCCTGCTAAATCCAATAAGGTGGGGAGTAAATCGACAACGGAGGAGAGTTGTTCCACATTACGTCCGGCTTGAATCTTTCCCTTCCATCGGATGAAAAAAGGACTTCGTACACCTCCCTCATCTGTTGAGCCTTTGACTCCTTTCATTCCTCCATTCCAACGGTGTCCGTTTGGTCCATTATCTGATAGATAAATGATAATTGTGCGATCGTCCAATCCCAGCGTCTTGAGGGTTTCCATCATGCGCCCAACATTCCAATCCACAATCTCGGAGAGCGCCAGGACTGCTTTCGTGTGTGTTTTATCCTCTCGTGATGCTTCAGTGGCATTTTGGATTATATTTATATTTTTATATTTATTCCACCAATTGTCCGGTACTTGCATCGGGCTATGTGGCGTATTGTAAGGGATATAAACAAAAAACGGCTTCTCTTTATTCTTTTTCACATACTCTATCGCCCTATTGGTCAAATCATTTGTGATAAACCCTTTCCCTTCTACAATCTCACCGTTATGATCCAGCATAGGATTCCAGTAGTTACCCAAATGTCCCGAACAAAACCCATAAAACTCATCAAAACCACGGGCGTTGGGATGATATGGATATTGTGTGCCACTATGCCATTTACCGAAGGCCCCGGTCGCGTAACCCGCCTTCTTGAAATAATCAGCTATAGTTGTCTCGTCAAGATCAATCCGCTCTCCACCGTTTGAAACATCACAAACGCCCGCCCTAACGGCATAGCGTCCTGTCAACAATTCTGAACGCGTTGGGGAACAAACGGGACAAACATAAAAGTTTGAAAATGAGGCTCCTTCATGGGCAATTCGGTTAATATTAGGTGTGTTTGCCGCTAAGTTACCATTGATGGCAAGGTCACCCCATCCTTGGTCGTCAGAAAGAATGAGGACGATATTGGGACGAACTGCATTTTTTTCTGCAACCATTCCAGTGCCATTTTGCATACCAAGTCCCAGAAGGCTTAATCCGAAAAGGCCCACTTTATTTGGATTCATTCTGTACTTTTTTTAGGTTTTTTTGAATTGGTTTCAATAATATTTACCATTTATTTTACTAAATTTCTACAATAACCACGATTTACCAGTTCATTTACAACATCCATCCCTGGCGGTACTCATAATGCAGCAATGCGTTTGCTTCTTCTGAGTTTGTAAATCTGCCACTCTCACCGTCATATTCAAGGATTATGTTTGCAGCCTGCATCTTATGTGCTATATTTCCCAGCAACATGCTTTCTACGATTTTTGATGAATAGGAAAAATCATTGGTGGTCTTCGTACCTCTTTTTATTGCGTTAATCCATTCCTCATATATATTTCCCGTTCTTGGTATCCATGGTTCAGGTAACTCGACAGGCTTTTCGGGGATAAACGTTGGAGCTATGCCCCTGGCGCCACAGAGATAACCTTTGTCGCCAACATATACGGTCACCGGCATACGACGTCCCGGTTCCATTTCAAGAGGACGTGGCGTTTTAATACCGCCATCACGCCATACAATTTTCACCGGGGGATTGTAACCACGGGCTGCAAATTCATAAGTGATCTCTTCGGCCTCAGGATAATAATCGTTACTGAAAGCTGTCGATGAAGACTGTACCCTTATTGGGCGATTAAGATTAAGCGCCCACCAGACGGGATCCAGATAGTGTGCGATCCAATCGCCCAGATAACCTGTTCCGTAATCCCATAAACCGCGCCATTGATTATGAAAGCAGTAGGGATTATATGGTTTCAACGGAGCAGGGCCCGTCCATACATCATAATTTATATGCGACGGCACCTTTACGCCTTCCGGACGTTGAATGTTACCACGGGGCCACGGCGGAGAACCTCCTGTTACGTATACTTCCCTGACATGACCAATAGCACCCGATTGAATCAATTCAACTGTTTGCCGGGTATATTCATCCGCATGGAACTGATTTCCCATTTGGGTTACAACATCATATTCCTTGGCAAGTTCTGTAAGTTTGCGTATCTCATAAATCGTTTTGGCCATCGGTTTCTGAACATATACATGTTTCTTTTCCCTGATAAATGCTGCGGCAATCGGTGCATGATTGTGGTCAGGTGTGGCAATATGGACAGCATCGATATTGGATCTTTCCTTTTCAAGCAATTCACGCCAGTCAGTATACACCTTTGCCTTTGGGTAACCTTTGAATACATGGCCTGCAAATTCTGTATCCACATCACACAGCGCATAGATTTTGGCCAATTTAGGAGGTTCCCTCTCGCTGCGCTGACGGCCACCGGCAGACGGACCAACAGAAGGATTGGCATCCCGGCTGGTTTGCTTAGCCATTGCAGACAATTCCTCACGTGTATAAGGAATACCAGTCCTTGGTTTCCTGACCGGGGCAACAATCGGTACATCCGGAGCACATATGTTCTGCACGTCAGCGGACCCTTGTGCGCCAAGTCCTATACTCACGACATAGACCGTGTCACTGGGCTGTATATGGCCCATACCGGCAATAACATTACGGGGCACGATGGTGAATGCGGCAGTTGCAGGACCTACTGTGGCGAGAAAATTACGCCTTGACAGACGATTATCACTTTTTTTCATAATACTGTCCTTTCATTAATTTATATAAACATTTTTTTATTGTTAAATTATTTCAATCATAATGTTATCATAAAATAAGGGATGGCAGTTTGAAAATAGCGTATTTATCCTGCAACATGACCAATCACTTTAATTATTCATCAACGGAGTCACGTCAGCGCCCGCCTGCAGTATTCCACACAATTATTGACTTCTTTAACTGCATCGGAACCTTCGGGAATCGGATATTCCAGTTCAATGTCACAATAAATTGGCCATCGTCTTTTTTGTATCAGTTGTAGAACCTCTGCCAGCGGGGTTCCACCTTCTCCAAACGGCATGTTTGTATTGGGAGGATCAGATTTGGGACCCGTCTTGTCTTTGAGGTGTATACTTAAAATTCGATCATGATATTTTTCGAGGATTTCGGTTGGATTGATGCCCGTAGCCCCGTAAAAATGACCCACATCCAAATTGAGCATGATTTTAGGCGATATATCAAGGAACTGGTCAAAGCTAAACCCTTCCTGTCCTACCTGGCCATGATTGTGAAAATAGACATACATGTTGTGTTTTTCAGCAAATGGAGCCAACCTTCGACATGCCTCTTCACTGATCTCTTCTCCAACGCCATTTGCTCCGAGCGCTTTCGCGACCCTAAATGCATAGTCTATTTCTTCATCCGACCATGTGGCAGGTCTTAGTTTGGCTGAATGAATGGTTACACCTGCATCATTATACATTTGGCGAAATTCTTCAAATTTTGTCATGGGAGCAGAAATTCGCCATTTCCGCTGCGCTTCCCTGATAGCAGCCTGAGTTGCTTCATTTTCCTGCCGTTCTTGATCAGACATTCCTGCTCCAGCTCCAGGCTGCTTTCCAGAACTATCAGGCATGCCTGTGTATGTTTCGGGAAGTACTTGTCTGGGGGGGCCTTGCGGAATGCCTGCAAAAGATTCGACCTCAATCCATCTGACCTCTAATGAACCTATTCCGGAATCTTTACAATACTGAAGAATTTCCAGGGGACCATATGGCATACTGCGCCAGCTATAAGTAATAGCCCCAATCCGTACGCCACCAAAATTGGATACATTGAAACTGCATCCATAAATTAATGGAGCCACTGCAAAAGCAGTTGCAGCCGCACTTGAAGTTCTCAAAAAGCTGCGTCTTGTAAATTTTGCGTTTTGACCATTTAGTTTACCCATAATAATATACTTCTTAAATTATTATTAGAAGTCCTAACAGGCAACCCCATATTTTCCCAACAACAGTTAAATCCAAAGTCTCTGCACCAGCCTGTCTGAAGAGCTCTCCCATACTCTCGTGATCCAACAACCTTTTGGCCAGGGATAGTATGTTGTACCTTTGTGTGGCAGCATAGGGCTTTTGTTTTGTTTGACAACGTAATATTACTGATCTTAGTAAAATAAACAAATTTTCATGCTGCTTTTTTGTCTCCTATTC
>JAMDDG010000464.1:0-3566 GCA_023488865.1 Bacteroidota bacterium
AAGGTCTGAAGGTCAATTTCAACCCGCTACCTGAAGGTTTGTATCGGGGAAGTGTCTTCCCCTCTTTGTCGAACGAAGATAAAATGCCTGCACCTGCTATCACGGTCGCTGCCCCTATAAAACTTCTTCGGTTTGTTTTCATTGTATATTTGATCTCTTTTCAAGTTGTTTGATCTTTTTTGATCATTATGCACTTTCCGTCGCCCTTCGACCCTCCGGCAAGCTCAGGGACCGGTCTCATCTTCCCATCGTCTCATTTTCTCCCCGTCTCCCCCTCTTTCGTTCTTTTAATCAGTACCAGGGATGATCCTTCACTCGCACAATACCTTTGCTCCCTTCCGAACCTAGGATCGTCCTGCCCCCCAGCCAGGCATCGGCCCGTGGTTTTGAATAATTTTTTTGATCAGGATTGAAACTGTTCACCCTGACCAATCCGGAAGAATGGATATATTCCCCATTGCCCAAATAAAATCCCACGTGGGTTGCTTTGGCCGGATGTTCGTTGTCTGCTTTCCTGCCAAAGAAAATCAGATCGCCCTCTTTCAACTTTTCATAACCACTTAGCGGATCTGTAAAAACGCCATGAAGAAACTGTAAAGAAGCATCACGTGCCAGAATAATGCCGTTCAGAAAATAGACGGTTTTTACAAAACCGCTGCAGTCAATCCCTTTGGTAGAAGTGCCTCCCCATAAATAAGGACGCCCCATCATGGTTTTAGCACAATTGCTTAAAGCAGAAGGAGAAGGCCCGGCGCTATTTTTCCACTGTTCAAAATCCATCCCATCCCCTACCGGGATAACCAACTTGCGACCGTCGGGCATCTCAAGGATATCCCCGTTTTTGGTCACTTCGGCTAATTTCAGGATGCTGCCGGCTACCAGATCGGTTACCGGTTCACTTGTATCTGGACTGAACGCTGCTCCGATCAACGGGAGGTAAATGATCCTATCTTCACTTCTCCAGGCAGCCATTCCGACAGAGTCTTTCAGTACCAAAGCATCATCATCGACCCAACCAATATAACGGTCGGGAGTTTGAATCAACAACCAGCCTCCCGATCTTTTGAGTACCCTGACTGGTGTCCCCAGAATAGCCTGGGTGGCCATTTCGGAGCTGTGGCCGGGATTGGTCCGTATGTTGCAAACACTGATATTGACCAATCCCCAGTTTTTTGTCCCTAAAGCATTATCCGGCAACAATTTGATACTATCGACAATTGTTTTTGAAGATTTACTTAATTGGGATAACAAAGCTTGTTTTGCTTCAGGACAGGTTGTCTCTCCCGATACTATAAAGGAAGAACCGCTTTCCTTCAAATGAATCTGGTAAATATCCTCCCTACTGTCGGGAACAAATTGATTACCGATGGCCTTTGAAATTTGCTCGGCTTCTTTTTGCGCCGATTCATTTGAATGACAGGCAATCCAAAATGCAGGGATAACCAGACAAAAAAGGAGTCGCATCAATGTTAAATTGTATTTTTTCAAGTTTCTAAACTTAACGGGCACCAAATATAACAAATTTTTGCCTTAATCAGGTTTTCTGTAAGATATAATACCAATTTAGTTTTTTGGTAAATTGCTGTATATAACACGCTGAATTTCAGATCGAATATTCAGGTCGCTTATCTTGTTGTTGTCCCTGGTAGGAAAGACCCGGTTGGATAAAAAGATGTAAACCAGCTGATATTTGGGGTCGATCCATACCCAGGTGCCTGTGTATCCTGAATGGCCAAAGCTTTCGGGCGATGCAGCCTTGATAGGGTAAGCATTTTTCTCGCTCAATTGGGCGTTGTTCAACAGCGGTTTGTCAAACCCTAAACCGCGGCGGTTTTTGTTCTGCGGAAACTGAACTCTGGAAAATTCTTTGAGCGTAGATTCTTTCAGGTACACTTTCCCTCCGTATGTTCCCATTTGAAGGTACATCTGATACAGTTTGGCCAGATCGTTGGCCGAGGCAAACAATCCTGCATTGCCCGAGATCCCGCCCAGAACGGCTGAAGATTCATCGTGAACGGTTCCAAGCAGCTGCTGTTTGCGGTAGTAGTTGTCATTCTCGGTGGGAATGATCTCATCGTCTGAAAATTTGGACAGGGGGTTGTAAGTAATCCGGTAAGCACCAAGAGGTTGATAGAAATTGTTGTCCAATCCGGCAACATAGGATTCGCCCGATATCCCGGAGGTAATTTTGGGTGTCATCACAAACGGAAGGTCGCTGTAAATGTAGGTGCCCCTTGATTTTAGCGCTGATTTACGGATGATTTTATAGACCTTATCAGGAAAACTGTTTTTTAGAAAGAGTCCGCGGGCAGCTTCCAGGGTATGCTTCTGGTCGGGTTCAAAGGCATACCAATCGGGAGATAATTTCCCGGCTTTAATGGTTTTTTTCCAGAAAGGGATAAAAGGTGTCAGTCCGGATTGGTGTGACAACAACTCCCTGACCGTGATATCAGATTTGTTGGAGTGGTGAAACAACCGGTTTCTCCACTCGGGATAATAAGTAGAAACGAACTCGTCGGGATTGATCTTTCCGTCATCATACAATTTCATCCAGGCGGGCGTTCCGCCGGTGATCTTGGTGACCGAGGCCAGATCGTACAAATCATCCTCTTTCTCAGGGATCATCTTATCAAAGGTGTGGTAACCGTAAGCTTTGTGGAAAATCACTTTCCTGTCTTTTGCAACCAATACATTGCAACCGGGAAAGGCCTTCTGTTCAAGGGCAAAATTGACGATGGAATCAATTTCCCGGTTTAACCGGCCCGACTGAATTCCAACCTCTTCAGGAATGGTGTATTTCAACCGGATGGGTTTGTCAATGGTAATGCCATCCCCGATCTTGAACTTTCCGGCTACCGTAACCGGGAGTTTCCCCTTGGCCCCGATACCACCAAAGATCAGCTGGGCAGAAAGTTCCTGCGCCAGCGAATCGTTCTGGTAGGCCATGATCAAACCATCGGTACGCAAAGGGGCATGCAGTTCGCCTAATCCATAAGGATTGGCAAAAACTACCGTGATGGTCTTCTGCCTGTCAGACAGGTAGGTGAACAATGAATCGAGCTCTGCGGTTACTCCATAAGGTCTTTGGGGCTGCTCCCGCTGGAGGTTGCCGACTTGAAGCGAATGACGGAGCTTACTTTCGTACATCGAATGTATTCCGGTGATCACCAGATTATATCCTTTCAATTTTTTTTGCAATTCCAAACGTTCTGTTTGGGTAAAATCATTCTTTAGTTGAAAAAAGTCCATCCGGGTGTATTTTGCCAGCATTTTCTGGAACGGTGTTACCTCATCACTACCAACTGACAGTGCGGCAATGCGGTTATTTTCGAGGTGCCCTACCGGGATGATCTCCTCCTTGTTGTTGAGCAGGGTGAGGGAAGATTCGATGATTTTGCGTTTGATCAACTCGGCCTGCGGGGTATTGATCTCCTTCATCAGGTTAACAGGATCGACTTTTGCGGGATGGTTCAACCCGCACCACAGCTTTGCTGCCAGTACTTTCCGGCACTTCAGTTCTATCTCCTCCTGCGATAATTCTTTCTTTTTCAACGCTTCTACAATAG
>JAMDDG010000464.1:4438-6913 GCA_023488865.1 Bacteroidota bacterium
GGCGTGAGGGAGTTGTAAACCGAATCCACCCACGGATGATGCAATAATTTTTCCAGGTCAACCTGGGCAAAGGTTATTTGCCCCCAAAACATTACCGCAAGGAATATCAATACTTTTTTCATTTTCACATTTTCACATTATCTCATTTTCCAATTTCTTTCACTTTTTTTCCGAATTCCGGTTTCACATTCAGAAAGAGGACGGGAATCATCCCCGGAATCATGCACAACATTACCCAAACAAAGAAGTTTCGGTAGCCGATAATTTCCTGAAGCCAGCCCGAGAACATGCCGGGCAGCATCATCCCGAGTGCCATAAACCCGGTTGCAATGGCGAAATGGGCGGTTTTGTTCGGACCATCGGAGATGTAAATCATGTAGAGCATGTAGGCGGTGAAACCAAACCCGTAACTAAATTGTTCGATGACGGCACACAGGCTGATTATCAAATAGTTGGAAGGCTGCGCATAAGCCATGTAAACGTAGGCTAAGTGCGGAATGTTGATCGCCAGCACCATCCACCAGAGCCAGTACCGGAACCCCTTCCGGGAAGCTGCCCATCCGCCTAAAATGCCTCCCACAGTCAATGCCAGGATGCCAAAAGTACCGTAGATCCACCCGACTTCCCCGGTAGTGAGTCCTAAGCCGCCCAACTGCCTGGAGTCGAGCATAAAAGGCGAGGCCATTTTGATCAACTGTGCCTCTCCAAAACGGTAAAACATCAAAAAGGAGAGGATTACCCAAATCTCTTTTCTTTTGAAGAAGGAGCTAAAGGTCCTGAAAAATGCCAGGAAAAGATTCTCTCCCCCTTTGATAACTTTCTGGTCTGAAATAGGATAGGGCAATATGAAACGGTGGTAAAAAGAGAAGATCACAAACAGGATGGCCAGGATGACAAAGGTGATGCTCCAGGCCAGGTGAAAATTTCCGGAAGTTCCTTTAAACATGGCATCCGTGGCCGAATTCAGTTTGGGATCTGTCTGAAACAGCAGGTAGGCTGGTTGTTCCCAGTTTTCGAGATTGAAAGCTAATCGCTCGCCTTCCAACAGCTTCAAACTGTTATCGCCCTCTTTCAATTTAAAGTTGAGGATCATCTCTTTTTCTGCTTCCGGCTTGCCGTTTAGTTTTACGGCCACAACTGCCACGTTGCCGACCCCATTCTCACCGGATTGGATGCTTTCTTTGTTTTGAAAATGTTTTTGCAGAAAACTTTTCAAGGGCGAAGAAATGTAATCCGACCACCAGGATGTATCTCCGGCTTTCCCGGTAGGTGTTTGCTGCTTCGAATTGCCCACAAAACCTAAGGAAAGATTGTGGCTGACAACTAATTTCCGGATTGAATCCATCTCTCCTGCCGGGATTTTCTGGGTGGAAAGTTTGACTTCGTTAGGGAAAGTCGAGAAGTGGGCATTCCCGGATTGGGCGGAGGCATCTTTACTGACTTCCGGTAGGGTAATCGTCCGGGCAAACGTTGGACTTGCCTTAACCTGAATGTCAATGGGCGGTAAACCTGTCGCCGTTTCGAAATAGCCTGCCAGGATGATCAGCAACCCTTGTCCGGTAATCATCGCGATACGGTAAAAGGTGCTGCGAATCCCGACAAAATAGGCCTGCTGATGTTCGTTTAATCCCAGCATGTAAAATCCGTCGGCCGAGATATCGTGGGTGGCGGAGCTAAAAGCCAGCAACCAGAGAAAGATCAGCGTGATTTTAAAGAAACCCGGCAACGGAATGGCTAATGCCACACCACCTAATCCGGCGCCGATCAATAATTGCATCACAATGATCCACCAGCGCTTGGTTTTAAACAGGTCAACTACCGGACTCCACAAAGGCTTGATGACCCACGGGAGATACAACCAGCTGGTATATAGCGCAATATCGGTATTGGAAATGCCTAATCTTTTGAACATGATCACAGCAACCGTCATGGCCACCACATATGGGATCCCCTCTGCGAAATAGAGGGTCGGGATCCAGGTCCAGGGGTTGCGGGTAGTTTGTTTCATCTATTTTAGTTTAATCAATTAGCGAAATAATGTTTACAAGTTATGAGTTGGGGCGATCGAGTGAATTTTATCAAGCTTTCACACCAACAAAAAACCGTTTTTCATATACGTAATAATTTGTTTTTCATTTGCTGCATGGAATCCTCCGCACAATATTCATCTTCTTTTGAGAACTTTTGCTCATGAGGGTTTCAATTGTATATAAATGTCGTTTATAGAACTCCGCAGGAGTTGCCCAAGAATAACCTCCGGTTTTAACCGGAGGAAGAGAATGGCACACATAAAAATAAACTCTGTAGGAGTTGCCCCCACAATTTCAAGATAAAGTTTGCAACAACTTGTTATTGGGAAACCCCCGCTGGGGTTTAAGAAGATTTTGTCCCGCTCGTC
Source organism: Bacteroidota bacterium (assembly GCA_023488865.1). Taxonomy (GTDB): domain Bacteria; phylum Bacteroidota; class Bacteroidia; order Bacteroidales; family Prolixibacteraceae; genus CAINVV01. The sequence goes on from JAMDDG010000464.1 coordinate 6,837, forward strand.
CCCCAGTTGCACTGGGGGTTATTCACGGAAAACTCCTACGGAGTTGCTCACTCGGAAAACAGGGCATCACTTTATCT
>JAMDDG010000409.1 GCA_023488865.1 Bacteroidota bacterium
GCTAGTGAAAAAGTTGAAAACGATTCTTACTTCATTCAACAATTAGCTTTTTGTACCTATAAGAATAAATCTGTTAGTCCAAATATCGCTTTAACAGATGCTTTGACAATAATAAATCAACTTGAGCCAGAAGATAGGAATACAACAGACCCTGAGACTTTGGGAATAACTGGGGCTATTTACAAAAGACTATGGCTAAACAATAAGGAAACGATAGAATATCTTGATAGAGCAATCGAATACTACAAAAGAGGATTTACAATAAATCAAGATTATTATACAGGAGAAAATTATGCATTATGCCTTGACTTAAAATCAACTATTACAACTGACGAAGAAGAGAAAATTTATTTAAAATATTCAGCTAAAACGACTCGTAAGGAGATTATTGAAATAATTGAAAAATTAAAAAGTGATGACGATTTTGAGTTAAGAAGTGACTTGAAATGGATTTACGCTACATTATCTCATTGTCATTTTGCAACTGGCGATACCGATAATTATCAAAGCTATAATGCAAAATTTCATGAACTTAATCCTGATAAATGGGAAATACAGTCTTATAAAAACTCTCTTGAACAATTAACCGAAATAGTAAAGTAAAATGGCAAAAGACTACAAAATTTTCGTGAGTCACTCGTGGGCTCATAGTGATGACTTAATTGCGTTTAGAAATCTACTGAATGGAAGAGGATATTTTAATGTTGAGTTTACGGAAGCATCAAAAGATGTTCCAATAAATTCGGAGAATGCTTCATACGTAAAATCAAGATTAAAAAGTAAAATTGTTAATTCAGATGTGGTTCTTGCTTTAGCTGGAATATACGCATCTCATAGTGATTGGATGATTTGGGAATTAGACACGGCTGTAAATAATAGTATTCCAATAGTTGGAGTTATTCCGAGAGGACAAGAAAGGATATCTCAGGAAGTTTATAGCCGTTCAAAAGTTGATGTTAGATGGAATACAGAGAGCATTGTTGAAGCAATTCGTAATCAGGCAAAATAAAACACGAATGCACAACATCAGCTACCCGTCAAGTGCGGCAGCGGTGGTTTTCGGTGTGTATCTTTCCGCTCGGTCCCAAGTGCTCGGGATTGACAGGAAATCGCCCGCAATCCGCCCCTGCGTGTAGCTTCATACGTTATTACTAATCCAAAGTTAAGAGCACTAAGTATTAACCGTAAAAAGCACTAAATCAGATAAATGAAATTAGATCTACTCAAACCTGCAAAATCCTTAAACAAGGCCTACTTTAAGCAATCGCTTAAACGCGAGCAGATAGAGCTTTTCAAATCTGAATTGCAAAAGACCTTTAACCACATCGACGAGAATCAGGACGAAGAATACCACAAGAACGTCATCTCCAAACTATTGTTGGAGGTTTACTGCAAGGACAAATACCTGGTTAACGTAAACAAGAAGCAAGATTTGGTAATCCGTAACGGCAACAAGATAAATGATGAGATTGCCGTTATTATAGAGTTTAAGAAACCAACCGAAAAAAAGGACATGGTTTCGAAGGACAAAGCCAACGTGAAAGCCCTGCAGGAACTGGTTTTGTATTACCTGCGCGAAACCATCGACCACGACAACCACAAAATAAAATACCTCATCGCGACCAACATTTATGAGTGGTTTATCTTTGACGAACTTTGGTTTGAAAAAAACATCTTCAAAAACGCCAAACTCAAGACGGACTACGAAAACTGGAAAGTAAGCGGACACAATACACAACATTTTTACGACCTGATAGCCGCCAAATATCTTGATAGCATTGACGAAGAAGTGCCCTGCACCTACTTCAACTTAAAGGACTTTGAGAAAATAATTTCAAATTCCGAAAAAGAAGACGATAACGCGCTCATCGACCTTTACAAAATCCTTTCGCCCGAACATCTTTTAAAGAAACCTTTTGCCAACGACAGCAATTCACTCAACAAAGAATTTTATAACGAGTTGCTTCATATCATCGGATTGGAGGAAACGAAAGACAGCGCCAAAAAATTAATCGAACGCAAAGAATTAAAACACCGCGATGAAGGTTCGCTGCTCGAAAACACCATCAATATTCTTCAAAGAGAAAAACGGTTTGGATATGACGATGATATAGAAACACAGCATAGATATTTCGAGTTGGCCTTAGAGCTGTGTATTACCTGGCTCAACAGGATTTTATTTTTGAAATTATTAGAGGGTCAGCTCATCAAATATCACCGGGGCGATAAAAGTCATTCGTTCTTAAACACCAATACGGTAAAGGACTTTGACGAATTAGACGAACTGTTTTTTGAAGTATTGGCAGTGTCTCCCGATAAAAGAAGTCAGTCAGTTTCTGATAAGTATGGAAATATTCCGTATCTGAACAGTTCCCTTTTTGAGCATACCGATGCAGAATTGAATTACATTTTTATCAGAGACCTGAAAGACCGCTTAGAAATTCCAATTTACCACACCACCGTTTTTAAAGACGATAGCGGCAAACGAATTACCGGCAAGAAAAACACCCTAAAATACCTGTTCGAGTTTTTAGAGGCATACGATTTTGCAAGCGACAGTTCTGCAAAAATTCAGGAGCAAAACAAAAATATCATCAATGCAGCGGTGCTTGGTTTGATTTTTGAAAAAATCAACGGATACAAAGACGGCTCATTCTTCACGCCAGGTTTCATTACGATGTATATGTGCCGCGAGACCATACGCAAAACGGTTTTGCAGAAGTTCAACGAGGCAAATAATTGGGAGTGCAAAACATTCGACGACATAGAACAGAAACTTGACCATACTGACAAAGAACAGCGTAAACAAGCAAACAACGTCATCAACTCCATAAAAATATGCGACCCGGCGGTAGGTTCCGGACACTTTTTGGTTTCGGCATTAAACGAATTGATTGCCATAAAAAGCGACTTACGAATATTGGAGGATAGAAATGGAAAATTGATAAGACAATATAAAGCGACAGTTGTAAACGATGAGCTTTTTGTGTACGATGTTGAAGACGGAGCTCAATTTGAATACTTTGCCCCCAAGAAAAACAGAGAGGTAATTATTCAAAATCAATTTGGTGGCGATAAATTTTCGGTTACATTACCTATTAGCGATAAGCAAATAATACAGGAATCGCTGTTTCATGAAAAGCAAACGATCATTGAAAACTGTTTGTTTGGCGTTGACATCAATCCAAAATCGGTCATGATTTGCCGTTTGCGTTTGTGGGTCGAGTTGCTCAAAAATTCATACTACCGCATAGAGACGTTGCATGCAACGTCTCTACTACCGGAATTGGAAACATTGCCCAACATTGACATAAATATCAAATGCGGCAACTCGCTGATAAGCCGCTTTGCCATTGACGATAAAAATTCACTGCTTCCCAAGGATCGTCCGTATATAAAACGGTTAATTGAAAATTACAAAATATTTGTTGCCGGTTATAAAAACGCTTTAGACAAAAGAGAAAAGGAAAATTTCCGGAGGCTCATCCGTAACATTAAAACGGAATTTGAATCATATGCCTCCCCGAATGACAAACAATTCTTACAGTTGAAAGCATTGAAAGAAAAGTTGGGAGCAAGGCAATTCTCACTCTTCTATGACGAGGAAGAGAAGAAAAAATGGGTTGAAGAAACCGAAGAACTATCAAGGCAGGTAACCGAACTCGATCGGCAATACACAGAGAAACTAAAAACGATTTATGGCAACTCTTTTGAATGGCGTTTTGAATTTCCCGAAGTGTTGGATGAAGATGGTCAGTTTGTTGGATTTGATTTAGTAATTGGAAATCCACCGTATTTCACTTTGGCAAAAGATGAAAAAAACAGCTATTATAAAACAGCTTACAAAACATTCAATTCTACCGGCGATATTTACTGTTTGTTTTATGAATTGGGTAAAAATATCTTATCTCCAAATGCTACGCTTTCCTACATTACATCCAATAAATGGTTGAGGGCAAATTATGGAACGGAATTGAGAAATTTTTTATTAGAGAAAACAAATCCATTGTTGCTTATTGATTTTAATTGGTATCAGGTGTTTGAAAATGCCAGTGTGGATACTAACATTTTAATTTATCAAAATCAACCTAATTCAGGCGATACAAAAGGGGTTTTGGCAAATGATGATTTTAAAATCGAGCAATTAGCTCATTTTGTGGTTAATAATATACATGCCATTAGTTTATCTGCAAATGATTACTGGAGTATTGTCTCCAACGAAAGAAAAAAAATAAAGCAAAAATTTAAAGCAACAGGAAAACCTCTTTTGGAATGGGATATAAAAATAAACTATGGCATAAAAACTGCTCTCAACGAAGCCTTTATTGTTGATGCTAAAACTAAAAACGAATTAATAAAAAAAGACCCCAATAGTGCAAAAGTATTAAAGCGATTGTTAAGAGGAAGGGATGTGGAAAAGTATGCTACCAATTTTCAAGAATTATGGTTGATATTTTTCCCCAAAGGATTTACTATAAAAAAAATGCTCAATATTAATCAGGACTTTGATGATCAAGACTTTATCGTTAATGAACCTATGCCAAGATATGGTTATATTGAGTATAATGAAGCATGGGATTATATTACTGCCAATTATCCGGCAATTGCAAATCATTTATTTCCATTTAAGCAAAATGCAGAGAAAAGAGCTGATCAAGGTGATTACTGGTGGGAACTCAGAGCTTGTGATTATTACAACGAATTTGAAAAGGAAAAATTAGTTTGGGCTGAAACGATGAGGGTTCATAAAACCGGGGATAGAAGTTTTCCTCGTTTTGGTTATGATAACAATCAACTGTTCACCGATAAAACAGCATTTATAGGTGTAGGGGAAAGGATAAAATATCTGTTGGCAGTTTTAAATTCGTCCATAGGCAGATGGCTTATTCAAGAATATGTTACCAAATTGGATACGGGTGGATACATGATGCAGAAAACTTTTTTAGATAAAATTCCTATTTATTTTCCTACTGATAATGAAGAAAAGCCGTTTGTAGAAATCGTTGATAAAATAATTGAAGCAAAAAGTACAGACCCACAAGCCAACACCATCGAGCTTGAAAAAGAAATAGATAAAATGGTTTACAAGCTGTACGAGCTTACTTATGAGGAAGTAAAGGTGGTTGATCCGGATTTCACCTTAACAGAAGAGGAATATAATCAAATCAGAATTTAATAGGGATAAAACTTCTACGTGGGGACAAATTGTCCCTATATGGAAAAAGGATATGGAAAATCAATCGGAAATATTGTTTTACACAGCGGATGATGGCAAAACGAAACTTCAGGTCAGGCTGGAGGATGAAACTGTTTGGCTGAGTCAAAAACAGATTTCTGAATTGTTTGACAAAAGCCGGGTAACGATTACTGAACATATCGGAAACGTTTTTTCTGAGGGTGAATTGGACGAGATTTCAGTATGTCGGAATTTCCGACATACTGCCGATGATGGTAAAACGTATGATACACAATATTATAATCTCGATGTGATTATCTCGGTAGGTTACCGGGTAAAATCGCAAAGAGGCACTCAATTCCGGATTTGGACAACACAACGGCTAAAGGAATATATTGTAAAAGGATTTGCATTAGACGATGAACGCTTAAAGCGAATCACATTTCCGATTTCGACAAGGCCATAAAAGAAATCGAGAAAAAGAGTAAAAAGGAATAATTCACCGACGGGTTTAAACCCCCTGTCCAACCACGAATTACACTAATTACACGAATTTAGGAGTAAAAAGACAATGGTTGATTTTTTAGGCAATCCGTTTTTATATTTATTGGGGTTATAATTCGTGCAATTCGTGTAATTCGTGGTTGTGAGGGGATTATTTGTTTAATTTTGCGCCATGAGTGATTTTGACCTTTTATCAACGGTTGAGCAGGGTGGTTGTTCGGCCAAACTTTCGCCCGTGCAGTTGGGTGAGATCCTTGCCAAACTGCCCAAGGTGGAGCATCCCAATCTGATGGTCGGCATTGAAACCCACGATGATGCGGGTGTTTACAAAATGGATGAGCAGACGGCCCTGATCTATACCACCGATTTTTTCCCGCCTGTCTGCAGCGACGGGTATGAATTTGGCCAGATCGCGGCCGCCAATGCCCTGAGCGATGTCTACGCCATGGGCGGCGCCCCGTTGCTGGTTTTGAACCTGATGATGTTTTCTTCCTCAAAAATTCCGCTTGATGTTTTTAGCGCTATTCTGCAGGGCGGCCACGATAAGGTGGTGGAAGCCGGGGCGCTGGTATTAGGCGGTCATACCATCGAAGACCATCCGCCCAAATACGGACTGGCGGTTGTGGGTACGGTACATCCCGATAGATTGATCACCAACTCTGGTGTCAAGGCCGGCGATCAGCTGATCCTGACGAAGCCGCTGGGTACCGGGGTGATCCTGGCCGGACAACGGAATGGCATGACCGAAAGAGACACGGTACAAAAGGCGTTGGAATATATGAAACAGCTAAATAAAAGCGGGGCAGCCGTGATGCAGCAGTTCAACCTGAAGGGGGCCACCGATATTACCGGATTCGGTTTGCTGGGTCATGCCATGCGCATGGCGGATGCCAGTCAGGTTACCCTGAGGATTCAATCGGGATTATTGCCCCATTTCCCGGAATCGATCGCTTTGCTTGAAGAGGGTTGTATCCCGGGTGCGGCATTCAGAAACCTGGAATTTGTTAAAGCCCACACCACTTTTGGCACGACCTTGAACTACGAACGAAAAATGCTGTGTTGCGATGCCCAAACCTCCGGCGGGTTATTGATGGCGGTGCCGGCAGATAAAGCGGCTGAAGTGCTGGAGATATTAAAAACAAAAGCAGGCTTGCCCGAATCTGCGATCATCGGGGAAGCGCTGCCCAGGAGTAAAAAGGCATTGTATTTGGATTAGTAATTTTTTTGTTTTC
>JAMDDG010000094.1 GCA_023488865.1 Bacteroidota bacterium
GGCTATTTCTTTCCCTACCGGATATGACAGCAGTAAAAATTTCTCTTACAACTTCAACAATTCAGTCTGGGATTACCAATTGGGCGCCGGAGTTGATGTTTTGATGTTTACTCTTGATGTTCGCTATGAATGGGGCTTATCCAAATCCTTTGATACAACTAACCTGGGTTCTAACTTTACAAGCAAAGGAAACACATTTACAGTATCACTGGGATTTAAAATCTTCTGATGAAGCATAATAACACATAAAAAAAGCCGCTTTGAGCGGCTTTTTTTATGTGTTCATGGCACCACAAACATTGATTACCTGACCGGAAACATACGACGAAAGATCGGATGCCAGGAATAGCGCTACCTTGGCAACCTCTTCGGGCAAACCGCCACGTTTCATTGGAATAGATGCTTCCCATTGCTTGCGGGCCTCTTCCGGTATTTTTGCTGTCATCTCGGTAATTATAAAGCCCGGGGCAATGGCATTGGAACGAATACCCCTGGATCCCAACTCTTTGGCGATCGATTTGGTAAAGCCGATAATTCCCGCTTTAGAGGCGGAGTAATTCGCCTGGCCTGCATTTCCGCTTACCCCGACAACTGAACTCATGTTGATAATTGAACCTCCTTTTTGTTTCAACATCGACATTTGTACTGCTTTTGTAAAGTTGAAAACAGATTTAAGGTTGACATTGATTACAGCATCCCACTGCTCCTGGGTCATTCTCATCAACAGCGTATCTTTTGTGATGCCGGCATTGTTCACCAATACGTCAATGCTGCCGAAATCTTTGACAATCTGATCGACCACATTCATGGTATCCTCAAATTTTGAAGCATCAGAGGCATATGCTTTCGCTTTTACGCCCAAAGCCAGGAGTTCTTTCTCAGTTTCTTTGGCAATATCATCATAAAAAAGATCTGTAAAAGCAACGTTGCAACCCTCTTGTGCAAACATAATTGCAATAGATTTTCCGATACCACGGCTTGCTCCAGTTACAATGGCCGTCTTTCCTTCTAATAATTTCACACGTAATTAATTTAGTTAAACAATTATAATTCAATATTTTAAAATAATCAGTCAGGATTTTAAAATTCTACACTCACGCTTATGGCAATACCAATGGTCAAATCGAATTCGTCCCTCCCAAACTCCTGCAAAGATAGCCAATAGTTAATTGACCTCCGGGCGACTATTCAACAACCGGATATAATTTTCAGCTATTCTGGAGTATTTGGACTGAAATGACTTCTTTGCCCAGAGAAGGGCATCTTTTATATTTCCATTCATTTCAGCTGCAAGAGCTAGATTGTATTCAATTTTGCTTCGAAAACTTGCCGTAGTTGAATTAGAAAACTTCATCCATATTTTTTCTGCCGAATTCCAGTCATTCTTGTTCAGAAATTTGATGGCTTTGTCTGCCTCCTTATTATTGGTAATAAAATAACTCCTTTCCTCTTGTTTCCATCCGGGAGAGATGTATTCAGCAAGATTCTGCCCATTCTCAACTGCTCCTCCTAAAAGAGCTTCTTTAATCGTTGGCAATTTTTCATAAGTTTCCTGCAAAGTTATACCCGATTTTTCCCAATAAATTGTGTCATTGACTTCAAATTTTGCCACCATCAATTTTTCTTTGGGTTGATACAATTTCCAGTTAGAGTGGTAAGCAACCTGAATGTAAGCAACACATTCGTTATAACCACCTTCGTATGAGGGTTCAACCTGAAAAGAAGTATTGACTTTTTCGTAAAAATTCTCTAACAAAAGCAACGCATCTACCTTAAATTCATTACAGATTTGCCTTACTTCCGGTAAACTTAACGAGGCTGATTTCTTATAGAAGTTGAGATTGTAATTTGGCAAATTACGTTTTAAAGGTATTACTACATCATATCTTCCTGATTCATATAAATTATTCGCGAGAACTTTTAGGGTTGTATCTGCAGCTAAACTATCAAGCATCAGATCATCCAGGCTCAATTTCTTTTTGACAAAAAAATTCTCTAATGAATCCGAATTCAGATTTTTGAAAGCGTCTGTCATACTCCCGTTCATCAGAACAACGCTTTGTATATCAGCAGGAATGACCCTTGGGGCAGGTACAGGGACCTGAACAGGGATTTTGCCCATTGAAACACAGGATGTAAGCAGTATGAACAATCCATAGGAGACCCAATTGTAACGTCTAAAAAATAAACTCATACGAAATCTGCAAAATTTTTATTACCCGATCCTGTTTTTACAAATTAACTAAATATTCAGTGAACCTGTACATTAAAAAGAATTAAAAAACTTAAAGAGATCGTTATATTTGCCGAAAACAAATGCGCTTCCAACATAATCAGACACATGAAGATCCTAATTAAAAGCCTTTTAATCACCGCTATTGTCCTTTCGGCTTGTACCATTCAACATCAGGCAAAAATAACAGAAAAAGAACTCTCCTCCTCTATTTCCAAACTTTCATCCAACGAATTTCAAGGTAGGAAACCCGGTCTTCCGGGAGACTCCCTGGCGGCCCGTTTTATCCTTGATAAATTTAAAAAGACGGGTATTAAAATGCTGTATAACAAAGGATTTCAGCCTGTCAAACTGATAACGGGATTCAAATTCGGAAACGAAAATCACTTGTCTGCCGCTCAACAAACTTTTGAATTGGGTGCAGATTATGAACCACTTTTCTTTTCAGCCAACAAATCATTCTCTGGTAAATTGGCCCTTGCCGGATATGGCGTGACCATTTCTACAGACAGCCTGAAATGGGACGATTATCAAAATAATCAGGTAGATGGTCGCTGGGTACTAATTTTGGAAGGTCTACCTGCCCATCTCCAGCAATTAACCGAAGCCAAAAAAAACAGTGATGTACGTTCCAAAGTTTTAAATGCCATCGATCATCATGCCAATGGCATCTTAATGGTTACTGCAGATTTCAATACCAAAGGGGCGGCCAGAACCGTGATCTTTGATAAAAACAGTACCCCATACCCCATTCCGATCCTGCAAATTTCACAGAAAACGGCTGATCGGTTGTTAGATCAGCAATTAAGTTTCAGTGAGATTCAAAATAAGATCAAGACAGATCAAAAACCGTTTTTCAGGTTAACGGAATTAACGGTTAATGGCGAGGCATCCGTTTTACCAAAAATTACCATGACCCAGAATGTTGTTGGATGGTTACCCGGTAAAGATCCGAAACTATCTGATGAATACATTGTGGTAGGGGCCCATTACGATCACCTGGGCTTTGGAGGGCCAGGATCCGGATCCAGAATGCCTGATACAGTGGCCGTTCATCCCGGCGCTGATGACAATGCTTCGGGTGTTGCCGCTGTCATTGAGTTGGCTAAGCGATTTTCACATGGAAAAAACAATAAACGTCCCATACTGTTCGTCGCTTTTACGGCCGAAGAGTTTGGATTGATCGGTTCAAAAGCTTTCGTTGCAGAGCCACCTTTTAACCTAAAAAAAGCATCAGCCATGTTTAATTTCGATATGGTAGGCAGATTGGATTCTGCAAAGGACCTGACCATTGGCGGCGTAGGTACTGCATTGGAAACGAATACGTTGATTGACAGTCTTGTTCATGGGTTCAATGTGAAGATCTCAAAAGAGGGCTATGGCCCTTCTGACCACTCCTCCTTTTATGGCGATAACATTCCGGTTATCTACTTTACCTCAGGCGTTCACGACCAATATCATACCCCCAAAGACACTTACGACCGTATCAATATCAAAGGCGAGAAAATGATTATCGAAAGCGCCTATCTATTAATTCGGGAAGTGGCAAACCGCGATAAAAAATTAACTTACCAGGAAAGTGGACCTAAGGAGGGAAACCTTACCCGAACAGATTTAAAAGTATCACTCGGTATTATCCCCGATTTTGCCGGTATTGTGAAGGAAGGAATGCGAATTGACGGAGTGACGCCCGGGAGACCTGCATCCAAAGCGGGGCTGCTAAAAGGAGATATAATAATTGCCATCGACGGAAAAAAGGTTGGGAGCATTTATGATTACATGTCCAGGATGAAAGCCTATTCTCCCGGTCAAATTATCTCGGTAGATGTGATGCGTGGCAATTTGAAAAAAGTTTTTCTTGTGACATTGTAAAAGCAAATCAACAGTTTGTAATTCAATGTCTTTTAAAGTGAATCGTTGTATTCATCTTTTAAACAATATAAATTTTTAGCATGGACGTAAAAATTGAAGGGAGTTGGAAAAAACGTTTATCCGAAGAGTTTGAGCAGCCCTATTTTCAGGAACTTACCGACTTTATTAGACAGGAGTACACAACCCGACAAATTTTTCCTCCCGGGAAGCTGATCTTTCATGCATTTGAGCAATCCCCGTTCGACCGGACAAAAGTTGTAATCCTTGGCCAGGACCCATACCACGGACCTGGCCAGGCACATGGTTTATGTTTCTCAGTACCCGATGGAATCGAACAACCACCCTCCCTGCAAAATATTTTCAAGGAAATAGAACAGGATTTGGGCATTTCCACGCCCTCCAGCGGAAACCTCGAACGGTGGGCCACCCAGGGCGTGTTGCTGCTTAATGCCACACTGACAGTTCAAGCCAACCGTGCCGGTTCACACCAAAACCGCGGCTGGGAAAGATTTACAGACAGGGTAATCCGTTTACTTTCAGAGGAAAAGGAACACCTGGTTTTTATACTTTGGGGTTCCTTTGCGCAAAAAAAAGGCGATTTCATCGACAGGGGCAAACATTTGGTACTCACCTCCCCTCATCCATCACCCCTCTCCTCCTACCGGGGATTTTTCGGGAACCAGCATTTCAGCAAAACCAATGATTACCTGAAACAGCATGGTCTTGAGCCAATTCAATGGTGAAAATTTGAAAATATGGAAATGTGAAAATGTGAAAATGGGGATTTGTGGGTTTTTCAGCTTGGTGTGCATTGAGCATCAATTCAAAAACAGTTGTTCTGGCAACTATTCAGATTAAATACTCTAATATTGCCTCCCTCACATTTCCACATTTCCACATTCTCCAATTTTCAAATTATGTTTTTGGCTTTTGCCAGCTGATCTGGTTTTCCAAGATCCATCCAATGTTTGGAAGTATCGTGGTAACCATAAATTGACTCACTCTTTGCCAGCCTCAGGTGCATTTGAATCACTGAAAACTTTCCGGTTTCGGTGATCTTTGAAAATATTTCGGGTTGAATAAGTTGTATGCCGCTGAAGGCAAGGTTTTTGAGTGAATCTTCCTTTCGAACCAAAATTTCCTCTCCGGTTTTAGTATTTCTCCACCCGGAAAGTAACATCTCCTGGTTGAAAACCAGGTATCGGTCTGTTACTCTTTCCCGGACTGCCATGGTGGCCAATCCGCCTTTTTCGTTATGACAGGCCAAAAGTGCCGCCAAATCCATTGAACTGAGAATATCCACATTGTAAACAAGAAACGGCTCTTCATCTCCCAGTAAATGATGCGCTTTCAGGATGGCCCCTCCGGTATCCAACAGTTGGTCACGTTCGTCTGAGATAACAATAGGAAGATTGAAATTCTGCTTCTCCTTCAGAAAATCAATAATTTTATCTCCAAAATGATGAATGTTGATGACGATTTCAGAAAGTTGCAGTTCGCTTACCTTTCTGATGGCCCGCTCCAGAAGGGTGATTCCGTTCAGCTCGACCAGCGCTTTGGGCCTGTTGGAAGTATAAGGGTACAATCTTGTTCCCAAACCTGCTGCCAAAATGAATGCCTTCATGAATCTTGTTCTCTGTGTTGTAATACGACTTTTACTGGAAAATTGTTCCTCAAATGGTCAGCCAATCTTTCGGCAGAATAGACAGAGCGATGCTGTCCGCCGGTGCAGCCAAACTGCACCGAAAGGTTTGTAAATTTTCTTTCCAGGTATCCTTTAATACTCTGGTCAACCAAACTAAACACTGACTTGAGAAATTCATCTACTTCAGGATAGGCTTCCAGGTAGGTTATTACCTCCCTGTCTTTACCTGTCAGATTTTGGAATTCGGCTAATTTGCCGGGATTGGGCAAGGCCCTGCAATCAAAAACGAATCCGCCCCCATTTCCGGATGGATCGGCAGGAATCCCTTTTTTGTAGGAGAAACTGGTGATGGAGACCGTCAACTCTGTTTCACCGGAGGCTATATTTTTGAGCGCCTCGGATTTGGAGAGCGAATTTAGAACTGCAAACAGTTCAGGTAACTGTATAGGAATGTCCAGTTTTTGCATAACCACATTAAGATTCAGCAATGCAAAGGGAATACTCTTTAGAAAATGAGTTTTCTTTTCATAGAAGCCCCTGAATCCGTAAGCTCCCATGGCCTGCATAATCCGGATAAGGACATAACCGTAAAAATATTGCTTAAACTCCTTGCGGTTTACCGGATGGACCTCCATCAAACGATCGAGGTACTCTTCGATCAGCTCTTCCCTGACAGGCTGCGGAATATCCGCTTTGGCATCGAAAAGCAAGGAGGCCAGATCGTATTGCAGCGCCCCCCGCCGGCCACCCTGGTAGTCGATGAACCAGGGTTCGCCTTGCCTTAGCAGGATATTTCGGCTCTGAAAATCCCGCATCAGGAAAAAATCACTTTCGGCTTTCAGCAGATAATCGCAGAAAGCAGTATAATCATCTTCCAGTGCCTGCTCATCGAAAGGCACTTTGGCTAATTTGAGGAAATAGTATTTGAAATAATTGAGGTCCCACATCATCGACTGGCGATCGAAGGCTTTTCTGGGATAACAGAAATTGAAGTCGATCTCCCTACCCGCCGTCACCTGAATGACAGGCAATACCTTAACAACCTTCCGGTAGATATCAATTATTTCGGATGAAAATCCGTTTTTGACAACTACC
>JAMDDG010000220.1 GCA_023488865.1 Bacteroidota bacterium
CGCAAGTACTACGCCGACCTGCTGGCAAAACGCACCACCCCAAAAGCAGATGCAATAAAACCAGCCGTATAAATTGTTGCGATTTTTTGAAATGGACAAACCCGCCAGGCCTTGAATGTAAGGGAGGCAGGCGGGTTTTCTTTTTTAAACCGTGTGAATGACCTGAAAATTTCCATCAATTACAATGGTAAAGTATTTATTTTATTACCTTTACTGTTGCCAACAATATGAACCAGAACCGATACAGCCCCGTTAGTTGGATATGTATGGTTTTATTGTACATATAAACGTTATGGGCAATGCTATTTGACGACAGTGCAACCTTGACGCTGATGGGCATAAACTGAGAAATATCTATAACTTTGAACAGAGATATGGCTGACAATATTCATATAGAAGTTAATTGCAAAGTCCTTGTTTGGGCAAGGGAATCACTTGCACTCAACCGAAATCTAGCAGCAGAAAAAACGGGAATATCTGCAAAGAGGTTGACTCAGCTGGAAGAAGGTGAAAAGCAAATCACATTGGACGAGTTGAAGGAGTTTTCAAAAGCATACAAACGAACTATTGCAACCCTGCTTTTAAAAGAACCACCAAAAGAAAAACCACTGCCAATAGACAGGAGAACAATTGATTCAAAAGACCTTGGAAACTTTCACGAAAAGTCAATCATGGCAATTCGCAAAGCTCTTGCATTATCACAATCATACATTGAACTAAAGCATGAATTGGGAATAGAAATTTCTAAGTTCAACTTTTTGGCTTCCATTAATGACCAACCTCAATTGGTTGCAATAAAACTTCGCCAATTTTTGAATCTTGACGAATTGAGGGAAATAAAAAACATCAATTATGCCTTGGAAGCATACATTGAAAAAATTGAATCTCTTGGTATCGCAGTATTCCAGTTAAGTTTAACGCAAGACAAGTTGAGAGGCTTTTCAGTGACTGATGGAACAATTCCGATTATTGGAATTAAAAGAGGTGGCGAAACTGCAACAGCAAAAATATTTACTTTGTTTCATGAGTTGGGACACATTATTTTAAACGAAGGCGGTTTGTGTGACTTATCGGAGAAATCAACTATTGAAATTGAAAAGTGGTGCAACGCTTTTTCAGGTGAAGTAATAATTCCGTCTGCTGAAATTCTGCGAATGAATATTGTGCAAGAGCAAAAACAAGCGGGAAATAAAATTTGGAGACTAAAAGATTTGGCGGTGCTTGGAAATTATTTTCATGCAGGGCCATTGGCTATTCTTAGATGTTTGCTTGAAAACAAATTGACTACGTCAGCATTTTACAATGAGAAACATCTGGCGTGGAATAAGCCGTCCTTCGGCAGAGCAAAAGTGCCAGAGGGAAGAAATCTTGCTAAAGAAGCAATACAAGAAAAAGGTAAGACATACATCTCACTTGCGTTTTCGGCTTTTGACCAAAATCGGATTGACTTAAAAGACCTCTCTGACTTTTTGGGAATTAAGTTCTCTTACATTCCGAAAACACGTCAACTACTGAATGCCTGATAATGCAATTAGATTTCAACCAGGGACAGACAATATATGTCATTGACACAAACGGACTAATTAACCTTGAATTTCTGTTCAAGTATGACAATCCTGTTTTCAAAGCTATTTGGGATGAAGTTGAAGATATGATTACACAAGGTACTTTCAAAACGATTGACTTTGTCGAAGAGGAAATTAACAGTTATGAAGGTAAACAAGATTTCCTGAAAAACTGGGTAAAGAAATGAAAAAAGTACTTTGTTGTTAAAACTGATGGAGCAAGTATCAATGCCGCGATTCCAATTGTGAATGATGAATACAGTACAGGATTTTTTGATGCTAAGAAACAAGCAGAAGGAAAAGAAGAAGCAGATCCTTATCTGATTGGATATTGCAAAGTTCACAACTGTGTTCTTATAACAAACGAAAGCAAAACCAAGCACAACAAAATTCCTGCGGTTGCAAAAAAGAACGGGGTAAAATGTATTGACATTAACGACTTCTTGAACGAAAGAGGTTTAAGAATGGAAAGAAGGAAATGAAAACCATCGTAAATCTGACACAATGGACAGAAGCACAAGCCCGAAAACGTTAGCAGTAGGAGTGGGATCACAAAACAGAACATTAATTGTAAGACAAATAAAAAGAACATTAAGAAATATATGGCAAACAGCAATCTCACAAATGCTAAAAATGCAAAAAACGATGAGTTCTACACTCAGTACCACGATATCGAAAAAGAAATCAATGCATATTTAGAATATAACCCTGATGTGTTTCGGGATAAGACGGTGCTGTTGCCTTGTGATGACCCGGAGTGGAGCAACTTCACCAAGTTCTTTGCTCAAAATTTTCAGCGTTTCGGTTTAAAAAAGCTCATAAGCACCAGCTTCGCTGCAGATAGTAAGAACTATAAAAATTACTATCAGCCAACTTTATTTGAAGTTAACGATCCGCAATTCGATAGTTATAAAACTACCAAAAACGGCAAAATTTTTACCTTGACGTACGACAAGACCGGTGATGGCAAAATAGATGTGAATGACTTAGAGTGGCATTACTTGGCAGGCTCTGGTGACTTTAAAAGTGATGAGATCAAAAAACTGCGCGACGAAGCCGACATCATCATTACCAATCCGCCTTTCTCACTGTTTCGTGAGTTTTTAGCATGGATCGTTGAGGCGGATAAGCAGTTTGTGATTATTGGCAATATGAATGCCATTAAATACAAGAATCTTTTTCCACTGATTCAAGACAATAAAGTGTGGCTTGGACCAAGTATAAGCAGTGGTGACCGGGAATTCCAAGTGCCTGATGAATATCCTTTAAACGCAGCGGGTTGGCGAATTGATAAAGAGGGTAGGAAGTTTTTGCGTATAAAAGGTGTTCGATGGTTTACTAACCTTGATCATGGTCGTCGTCACCAACCCTTGCCACTTATGTCCATGGATGACAATTTGAAGTTTAGCAAACACAAGGAAATTAAAGGTAAAGAATCCTATGACCACTACGAAAACTATGATGCCATCGATATATCTTTTACAGATGCAATCCCAAGTGATTATGATGGTGTAATGGGTGTACCCATAAGTTTTCTTGATAAATATTCCCCTGAACAATTTGAAATTATTTGGCAAGCAAGTGGCAATACTCGTGCATCTGCACCGAGAGAAATATTAGACAGACTAAATTATCGACCACATCCAGATGATAGAGGTGGGTGTACAATAGTGAATGGTAGAAGGACTTATGATAGGATTTTTATAAAACATAGAAAAGTTACAAAATGAAAACAATCTTAAAAACCGACATCACCGTCAAAGATATTTGTGCAGGATTTGTCTATAACGAACTTGAAGGCAAGGGGTTGTTTGGCTTGTCGGGCAAATTGACCATCCAGCCGGAATACCAGCGGAACTACATTTATGCCGATGGTAAAAAAGATGTGGCCGTTATCGAATCCATCCTTAAGGGTTACCCGCTGGGATTAATTTATTTTGTTCGAGTGAATGATGAAAAGCTGGAAGTTTTGGACGGTCAACAACGTATCACCAGTTTTGGACGGTTTGTAACCAACAAATTTGCCGTTAAGGATGAAAATGGTATGGAGCAATATTTTAGCGGTATTGCAGCCGACAAGCAGACGATGATTTGGGAAACGAAACTGACCATTTACGAATGCGAAGGCAGCGAAAGCGAGATAAAACAATGGTTTCGGACAATTAATATTGCCGGTATTCCGCTCAATGATCAGGAATTGCTCAACGCAATCTTCTCAGGACCATTCGTAACACTCGGCAAGGAGGAGTTTAGTAATAGCCAAAACTCCAACATCCAAAAATGGAGTGCATATGTATCTGGTAGCGCCAACCGCCAGGAGTTTTTGGAATGCGCTCTTGACTGGGTGAGCAAAGGTAACATCAGCGATTATATGAGCCGTCACCGCTTTGACACGAACATTACTGAATTAAAAACCTATTTTAATAGCGTGATTGAATGGGTATCCAGCGTATTTACCGATGTTGAAAGTGAGATGCGCGGGCTGGAGTGGGGGCGATTGTACGAAGAGTTCCACAGGAAAGCTTATGATCCGGCTAAAGTGTCGGAAGAAGTGCAGAAGCTCTACGGTGACCCGTATGTCAAAAACCGTAAGGGTATCTTTGAGTACATCCTTGGTGGTTCCGTTGACACAAAATTGCTTGATGTCCGAGTTTTTGATGAGGCAACGAAGAAATCCGTTTACTCAACACAGACTGCTAAAGCTGAAACTAAAAGTGAATCGAACTGTCCGCTTTGTGCCATTGGACATGATGCCAACAAGAGTAAGATCTGGAAGTTGGTTGAAATGGACGCTGATCATGTATCAGCATGGAGCAAGGGTGGCGCAACAGAGGCTAAGAACTGTCAGATGTTGTGTAAAACACACAATCGAGCAAAAGGAAATCGATAGAAAATATGACTAAATGCAAGAACACCAGCTAATAATAACTAAGGCTTCGTGTGGTTGAGGGACGAAACCCGACATCAAAAACAAAAGGGGTTCCCAATTCGGAACCCCTTTTGTTTTGTCTATCTGTTTCTAAATCAATTAGCCATTGATGGCCTTGATTTTCTTTAGATTTTTTCTCCTTCGGTTTTTGATCCGGATGATGTAATCCATGTAATACAAGGCAGGAACAAAAAGCAAAGTGAGGAAGGTCGCAAAGCTCAGGCCAAAGATGATGGTCCAGGAAAGCGGTCCCCAGAAAGCTACGTTGTCGCCGCCAAAGTAGATATGCGGATTAAACGAAGTGAAAAGTGTTTCGAAGTTAATGTTCATTCCCACAGCCAGAGGGACCAATCCAAGGATGGTCGCAGATGCGGTCAAAACCACCGGTGTGATCCTGGTTTTTCCAGCCTGGACGATAGCATCCCTTGTTTTCATTCCCCGTTTTTTCATCTCGTCACAAAATTCGACGATCAATATCCCGTTCCGCACGACAATACCCCCTAAGGCCACTACGCCGAGGCCCGTCATCATGATGACCAGGTCCATATGGAAGAAAATTACGCCCAACAATACGCCAACGATGCTGAAGATTACTTCGCTGAGGATGATAATTGTTTTGCTGATTGACCCAAACTGCGTAATCAGGATAAAAAAGATCAACCCAAGCGCTATGATCATGGCTTTCAACAGGAAGGCAGAGGTTTCCGCCTGCTTCTCCTGCTCACCTGTAAGTTTGATTGAAGTACCGGCATGCAACGGAAAATTTTTGGCCAGCGCTTTGATCTTCGGAACAATATCATTGGGAGAGTAGTCAGTCAAAACATTGGAATAAATGGTAATTACCCGTTTCTGGTCCAATCGTTTGATACCGGCATAAGAGCTTGAGTAGTCTATTTTTGCGACGGTAGATAGTGGGATAGTCCTAATTTGGCCGGAATTCATATCCCGGTAGGTGATTACCAGATTAATCAAAGAATTGATATTGTCACGGGTTAATTTTGAATAACGAAGGGTGATAGGGAACTCGTCTTCATCCTGTTTGAATTTGGAAATCTCTTTGCCGAAAAGGGCTGTTCTGAGCTCCATTCCAATCTGTCCGGTTGATAATCCAACCCTTTGCGCACGGTCACGGTCGATGTCGATCATGATCTCCGGGGAGTTGAGCTCAAAGTCGGTTTTGAGCTCTTCTATGCCCGGAATATTGAGTGAGTCGAGATAATGGCGGAATGCATAAGCATCTGTCACCAGATTGTCCATATTTTCGCTGGTCACTTCGATGTTGATGGGTTGTCCGGTAGGTGGCCCCATTTTATTTTTGTTTACGGTAATCTCTGCCCCTGCAATATCAGCAATCGATTCACGGATTTTTTCGAGATACCTGGAGGTAGAGATTCCGGTAGTCCGTAATTTGCTTTCGACAAAATTAATGGAAATTTTGCCTTTGTTAAAGGGCTTGCCTGCGCTGTTAAATCCCTCTTCCTCCGCTCCGATGGTGACATTCGAGATCACAGACTCAATATCAGGATTGTGTTGGCCTATAACCTGATAGACCCTCCGCTCTGCTATACGGGTTACGCTGTCAGTTACATTTTGGTCGGTACCTCCCGGCATCTTCACATATACCATGATGCTATTCGGGTCATTGTCCGGGAAGAAAAGCACTTTTGGTTTGACAATTCCGGTTAAAACGATCGTGAACAAAAAGAGTAGGACCATGCCTCCCAGCATCCAGACAGGACGAAATCCCTGTAATATCCAACGTAATTGACGTTCGTAACCGGCCATCATTTTTGGCCAGAAATTTTCCTGGAAAGACTTGATCCAGAATTGAAGAACATAATGATAAAGAAAGACCATCAAAATTGCGAATACGAGGAAGTTGCCAATTCCGAAGGATTTGAAAAGGTAAAAAACGATGGCCAATCCAAAGATTCCAAGCAGGATTTTCTTAGTTTGCTTCCACTCAGCTTTGGGATTTGAATCGAATTCGTGGGCCATGAAAGAAACCGCAAAAACCGGGTTAAATATGTAAGCAACAAACAGGGAGGCAAACAGGGTTATGATCAGGGTAACGGGAAGGTAATGCATAAACTGGCCAACAATGCCAGGCCAGAATGCCAATGGAAAGAAGGGGGCCAGGGTAGTAAGCGTTCCCGATAGGATGGGTAGGAATACCTCTCCGGCTGCCAGTTTGGCGGCATTACGTATATCCGGATTGTTCCGGTGCATCCGGTGGGTATTCTCAATCACCACGATGGCATCGTCAACCACAATACCCAACGCGAAGATGAAGGCAAACATTACAATCATGTTCATCGTAAATCCGA